>JBDLIN010000207.1:0-6743 GCA_039714835.1 Bacteroidota bacterium
AAAACAAAGTTTAATGGGATTTTGACGCTATTATTAGCGTTTGTAGTGCAATTTACTTTTGCACAAGACAGAACAATTTCCGGTAAAGTGACCGATGAATCAGGTCCTCTTCCCGGGGTAAGTATTTTAATTGAAGGTACAACACAAGGTACCGAAACAGATTTTGATGGTAATTATACTATTACAGCAAACACAGGTGATGTACTTCGCTATAGTTTTGTAGGTATGACTACCCTAACAAGAACCGTTGGAGATGCCGATATTTACAATGTAACAATGGTTTCCAGTGAAAACACACTGGATGAAGTTGTTGTTACTGCTTTGGGTATACAAAGACAAAAGAAAACTCTTACTTACCAAGCTGAGAAAATTTCAGAGGAAGATCTGGTACAGGTTACTCCAACTACAGCTGCACAAGGTTTAACAGGAAAAATTGCCGGCTTACAGATCAATGTCCAGGATAATGGAGTAAACCCGACTTCACAAATAATATTGAGAGGTCTTAGATCTATTAGCCAAAGCAACAGCGCATTGATAGTTATTGATGGTTCAGTAGCGACTCAACAAGCTTTTGATGACTTAAATCCTTTGGATATTGAAAATATCAATGTTTTGAAAGGCGCTACAGCAGGTGTAGTTTATGGTTCTCTAGGAAGTAATGGTGCACTTATTGTTACTACTAAAAAAGGAAGATCTGATGAAAAATTCACAATTGGTTTAACTTCTACAAGTACTTTTGAAAAAGTTGCTTATATGCCCGAATTCCAAACCGAATATGGTACAGGATGGCAAGGAGCATACGATCCGGTTGAAAACACTAACTGGGGACCTAGATTTGATGGACAAATTCGCCAGATTGGCCCAACTTTCGCTGATGGAACTTTTCAGGCTGTTCCTTATGCTCCTGTAAAGGATAATTTATTAGACTTTTATAAAACAGGTACTACTTTACAAAACACCTTATATTTTAGCGGTAGTGGAGAAAATAGTACATTCTATATGTCTATTGGTGACCAAAGGACTGAAGGTATTGTTCCTCAAGACACTTATGATCGTAATACTTTTCGTGTAAATGCTACCCAAAAATTGGGTGACTTAACTTTGAGTTTGAACTCAAGTTACCTAAGAGATAAAACAAGTGTAACAGGAAGTAGAATTGGTGATCAGGACAGAACATTATACTGGTTTGTACTAAACCAGTCTGCAAATATTCCTTTGTCAGAATATAGTGATTGGGATAATCCTGATAGTTTTGGTTATGCTGATAATTACTATAATGCTTATTATCAAAATCCATACTGGGCTGTTGGGACTAACAGAAATGAAGACAGAACAGGTAGATTGGTAGCTAATATCCAGGCCTCATGGGATATCAAAGAATGGTTAAATTTCACAACCAGATTTGGTATCAACACTACTTCAGGACATGGTAAAGATTATAGATATAGACAGGATTATGATCATGATTTACAACCAAGTCACTCTCCGGTATCATCTTTTGTAATTGATAGTGAGTTCCAATATACGTCCTATAGTACTGATGCTATACTTTCATCTGATTTCGATATAAGTGAAGCTTTCAGTTTTACCGGTATTTTAGGAGCTTCTAATGGTACTGTTAATTCAAGAAATAGTACAATAAGGGCAAACAACCTAAGTATTCCGGGTTTCTTCGATGTATCGAATGGTACTGGTCAACCAATTGTTAATATTGATGAATTAATGAAGAGAACTTATGGTTTTTATGGTGATTTCACTTTTGGATTTATGGATATGTTATTTTTAAATGCTGCAGGTAGATATGATTTCACTTCAACTTTACCTCTTGAAGACAATAGCTATTTTTATCCTGCATTTGGACTTTCATTTGTATTAAGTGAAGCTGTGTCATCCATTAGTGATAGTGGTACATATATTAAACTTACAGCAAGTAATTCGACTGTCTATAATGATTTAGGAGCTTATCAAATTAACGAAACTTTCTCTCAGTCTGGGGCATTCCCTTTTGGAAATTTAAATGGATTCTTCCAAAGTGGAACAGCAGTTGATTCCAGTATTAAAAAAGAGAAAATTAACACTACTGAATTTGGTGCAAATTTTGGATTCTTTAAGAGTCGCTTAACTTTTGACGCTGCATATTTCATAACTAAATCAACAGATTTAATTACATTTACGACTCCTTCAGTGGCCTCTGCGGCAACGACATATTTAACAAATATTGGTGAAATTGAAGGTAAAGGTCTTGAACTTACATTAGGTGCTGCAATCTTAAGATCAGATGATTGGGGTTGGGATGTAAATATTAATTATACATCTAACGAATCCGTTGTTAAAGAAATTACTGAAGGCGTTGAAGAAATTACAATAACAAGTTCTGGTGAAAGAGGAATATTTGCTATAGTTGGGGAACCGTTCCCTCAAATTAAAGCTACTTCTTACACAAGAGATCCTCAGGGAAGAATTGTTATTGACCCTACAAGTGGTGACCCAATTCAAGGTCCACTAAAAAATCTTGGCAAAACAACTCCTGATTATATCATAGGTCTAACATCTAGATTTAGATGGAGAACGTTAAGCTTATCAGCTACTTTAGATTATAGAACAGGACATGTATACTACGAACAAGGATCGGATGCAATGGAATTTACAGGGAGATCAATAGAGTCTGTTTCTGCTAATCGTCAGGATTTTGTAATTCCAAATTCTGTTGTCGAGACAAGCCCTGGTGTATTTGTTGAAAACACAAATATTCCAATTACAGGTGGCCGTCAGGATTACTGGATGAACACCTATAACGAAATTAAAGAAAACTACGTTAAAGACGCAACTGCTTTTAAGATTAGGGAACTGGCATTGAATTATGAATTACCTAAGAAATTTGTAGATGGTTCTTCACTTAAAGGACTTAGAGTTGGATTAATTGCTAGAAATCCATTGACTGTATTACCAAGTGAAAACAGGTTTTCAGATCCTGAATTCAATAATACAAATACTAATGCTATTGGTATAGGTGGTTATTTTCAGTCACCTCCAACAAGATCTTTAGGGGTGAATATTAACATTGAATTTTAAAAATAAATGTATCTAATTATGAAAAATATAACTATAATAATCAAAATGTTGGTAATAGTTCTGTTACTAACATCTTGTGATGACAATTTTTTGGATGTCAATGATGATCCAAATAATCCAACATCTGTGAGTCCTGATCTAATTTTACCTGTTGCTCAAAGCTATTCAGCTTTCACACAAGAACGCAACAGGGGGCAAAATACTCTAGGTAATATGATGATGTACAATTGGAGCCAAAGTGATGGATTTTCATGGTATACTGATGAATTTGCTTACCTGGTAACTCCTTCTTTTTATGCACAAATATTTGATTATACTTATTCAAATGTTTTCAAGCAATATAATGCACTTGAAGACTTAGAAGGTGAAGAATATGGGTATTACCATGCTATTAGTAGAATAATGAAGTCATACCATTTTCAAATTTTGGTAGACACATATGGTGATGTACCCTATTTCGAAGCATTACAAAGAGGAGGTAACCCAACTCCTGCCTATGATGATCAGTCAATAATCTATGAAGATTTAATAACGCAATTAACTGCTGCTATTGACCTTATCAATGCAACTGCTGCTTCATCTGTTACCCCAGTAATTCCTGGAGCTGATGACACAATGTTTGGTGGGAACATGACTATGTGGAAAAAATTTGCCAATACTGTGAAGTTGAGAATTTTAGTTAGACAATCTGATGTTAGCGATGCAGGTTATATTAAAGGTGAGTTTACCAATATAGCTTCAGAAGGTTCAGGTTTCATTACTGATGATATTACAGTACAACTAGGTTATGTTAATGAAGATAACAAAAT
This sequence comes from Bacteroidota bacterium, assembly GCA_039714835.1. Taxonomy (GTDB): domain Bacteria; phylum Bacteroidota; class Ignavibacteria; order Ignavibacteriales; family Melioribacteraceae; genus SZUA-22. The sequence goes on from JBDLIN010000207.1 coordinate 3,882, forward strand.
GAATCCTAAGTGGGCTGCATTTGGTCAAAAACCAGATGGAAGTAATACGTTAAATAATGATGCTACTTGTGCAACTGACTACATTCTTCAATATTTAACTGACACATTTGATCCAAGAATTGATTTTATCTATGAAGAACCAGAAGACGGCCACCTTGGCGTTAAACAAGGAGAGCTTGATTATGATCTACCGGTTGTTGACCAATGGGTTCCTGAAAAAGTTTCAAATCTAGGCCCTGGCATATTAAAAGGTTTTGACCAAGATGCCGTTCTATATACTGCAGCAGAAGTTTATTTTAACCAATGTGAGGCAGTTTATAAAGGGTTGATGGCAGGTGATGCAAAATCATTGTATGAAATGGGAATTCAAGCTTCATTTGATTATTTAGGTGTAGAAGATGCGTCATCTTATTATTCAAGAAATTCTAATTTAATTGGATGGGATGGTTCTTCTAACAAGTTAGAAGCAATAATTACACAAAAATGGATTGCTCTAAACAGTATTGATGCTATTCAGTCTTGGTTTGATTATTCAAGAACCGGATACCCTTCTAACTTACCAATTTCTGCTACAGCTACTTCAAGTGACAGGCCTGTAAGATTAGCCTATCCTTCTAGTGAATTGACTGCTAATGGTGGTAATTTACCATCTCAGCCGAACGTATTTTCAGATAAAATATTTTGGGCTAACTAATTTTAAAAATTAAAAAAAAATGAAAACATTTAAATATATATTAATTTTCGTTCTAGGTATTTCTGCTTTTACATCTTGTTTGGTAGAAGACAACGAATTTACAGAAGATTATGACAAAGGACCTAATTTAATAGGCTTCACTACAGCTGAAACTAATGTTTCGGGAATAGCAAATGGTAATGAGTATACATTTAATTTACCTATGCAAGGTGTTGGCCCAACAATCACAGATGTCAATGAAGATGTTACTGTACAAATATCAGTCGACCCTTCTTCCACAGCAATTGAAGGCACACACTTTATGCTATCTGACAACACGGTAACTTTTCAAGATGATAATAATTATATAAACAAACTTCCTTTAACTATGCTGACGGAAGGAATTGTTGCTCCATTGGATACAAATCCTTATGTTATCTTAAATGTATCCGAAGTTAACTCTACCGGTAATTTTGTAGACAACGGCCGTACAGGAAAAATAAAAGTAAATTTACTATACTTATGTTTCTCTAATTTGGCTGGAACTTATGATGTTGAAATGAGATATGTACGTTCATCCCAAGGAATTGATGAGATGCACTACGGTGTTGATAAAATTAATGAAATTGGTGATGGTCAATACAGGACAGAGGCTGTAGGTCATTGGGAAATTGATGGTGGACCAGGTGCCATTGGCGGTACTGCAGGTTTTAATTTTACCGATGTATGTAACGATATCACAATACCTGCTCAAAATTTAGTAGAATTATATTCAAATATTGTTGAAGGTGTTCCAGGTGAAAGTTATGTTGATCCAGATACCGGCGTTATCTATTTTGAATATACTATTTGTGCTGGCGATTGTAGAGAGTATTATATAACATATACTCCTAAATAATAACTTCTAAATTAAAGGAAATGAAAAAAAATATAAATTTTAAATCTATTGCTCTTATAGCTTTGCTTGTAATATTTAGTGTTGCATGTGAAGAGAGTAGCCAGGATGTGGAACCAATAGTTAGCACTGATGACTATCCTACAGCAACATTTGTTGTAAGTGAAACAAATATAAATGAAGAAGGAGGTGAGCTTATTACTGTTGATATCACTTTTGATAAAATGATTGACAGAGGTGTATCGTTTAATCTTGAACAAGTTGGTGGTACTGCTGTAATTCATGAAGATTATGAAATCCATGATGCTATAGTTCAACCTTATTCTAATAGTGCTCAAATGGTAATTGAAATCTTGGAAGATGCTACACCTGAGGATGTTGAAACTCTAGAACTGCAAGTGGTAAGACCTTCATTAGCAAGTGCTTATTTAATTAGCCCTAATAGTCAATTACCTTTGATTTCAATCAACATTGAAAATTATGTTTCAAATTCATTGGATGTTTCGTGTGATTGGGATAAAGGTATTGAAATTGGAGGTTCTACTTATGGAACATGTGCTAATGTTGACTTTGATATATACGTTTCACCTGCTGATGGCTTCGATATTAATGATCCTTGGGCTAGCTTTAATGGTGATTGGCAAGCTGCAACAGGTGATTGCCCTGAAACGTTTACTATTGACCCAGCAAATTATCCTGATGGAGAATATATTATGTGGAGTGACCTTTGGTCAAATGGTTTTGCCGGTTATGGGACTGATACTTTGGTTCCAATTACTGCAACATTTTTGAGAGCAGGAGTATTTTCACAGGATATTGTTCAGGATGATTCTCAGGCATTGCATTCAGATTCGCCAGGTGATGCTGATGACCCTAGTGGAATTCATAATGGTTTTATTGCAAGAATTAAAGTTGAAAATGGTAAATTTACAATTACTGATTTTTCTGGAGAAGAAGTAGTGAGTGGTAAATCTGTTAATAGCAAAGATACAGCAACAAAAAGACCTGCATTACCTACATCAAAAGAATCAGTATCTGGTTTGAGATAAAATAATATATAATTTAGATTAGACACTTATTATATGTTAATCCTGAAACAAGTTCAGGATCTAATCCCCCGCCAATGGCGGGGGATTTTTTTATTTATCCTGTTGAGAATTCACGGGATAACTATATCCAAAAATATATTAGTCACCCCCGTGAATAAAAAATTATAAAAATAAAATCTATAGGATCTTAATTTTATATTACTCAAAGTCATTCATCCGATGACTATTAACCATTATGGGTATAG
>JBDLIN010000208.1:0-6720 GCA_039714835.1 Bacteroidota bacterium
GACTGGTATAAAATTGCTTTTGAAATGGCTCTGGAACGTAATATACAAGTTGTACTCCCTGGAATTTACTATACTTATAACGATCAATTTCTTGGAGGTACTTGGAATCCGCATAAAGATTTGGAAATAAACAAAAAGGTTTACTCTGAACTGAATGAACGCTATGGACATTATCCGAATTTTTGGGGTTGGTATATACCACACGAAACCGGTGATAGAACACATCGCGGCGATATCATGGTTATTCTAAAAAATCTGCCAAAATTTCTAAAGGAACTAACACCGAATAAAAAAGTTGCTCATTCACCCTGGTTTCCTTCAAAAATAACACTTGGTGATGAAGGATTAACTCCGGAAGAGACGGCAAAAGAGTGGGATACTATTCTAAATATGGTTGATGGAATTGATGTATTTCTTTTTCAAGATGGTACAGCTCCTCTTGACGAATTAGAGAAATACTTTGCTGCAATTAAGCCTGTATTCGACAAACATAAAGTAGAACTTTGGGCAGTATTAGAGTTGTTTTATAGATTTCAAGATGGTTCAGGAATAGAATTATTTAAAAGCATTTCGCCAGAGATGCTTTTTGATAAAATGGAAAAGGTAAGTCCATATATAAAAAGATTTGCAATTTGGGAATATCAAACTCATTTGTATCCTAATTCAAAAGCTTCTGGTGCAGAAAAGTTGAATAATGCTTACAGAAATTGGTTACATAGCGATAATGGCGAAACAACTATTAAAATCAAACAAGCGACACCATGGACAAATCTAAAATTTAATGACTCAAAGGATAAGTTACAGTTTATAATTCTTCCGGATAGGACAGGAAATGAACGTTCGGGAATATTTGAAGATGCAATAAAAAAAATAAATTTACTTCAACCGGAATTTGTTGTAAGTGTGGGAGATTTGATTGAAGGATACACCAACAAAGAGGAATCAATAAATAAGCAGTGGAATGAAGTTAATGAATTGATAAGTAAACTTGAAGTCCCTTATTTCTATGTTCCTGGGAATCACGATTATTCAAATGAAGTAATGGCTCGTATTTGGAAAGAGAAATACGGGAAATCATACTATCATTTTCTTTATAAAGATGTCCTTTTCATGTGCTTAAATTCAGAAGGAGAACAATCAAAATTAAGTGGGATTGACAGTCTTCAGTATGAATATTTTGAAGATGTTTTAAAGAAAAATCAAAATGTAAAGTGGACATTTATTTTTATGCATCAACCGATTTGGAATTACAATAATACACCGTATTGGCAAAGATTAGAAGAAAAACTTAAAGAACGTGAATACTCTGTATTTGCTGGACATACACATCAGTATAAAAAAGAGGTAATTAATAACGCCGACTATATAATTCTTGCTACTGCCGGTGGTATTAGTGGAGTAAGAGGAATAGATTACGGCGAGTTTGACCACATCACTCTAGTTACTTTTTCTGAGAATGAGCCAACAGTTGCTAATATTTTACTGGATGGAATATTGGATGAAAATATTGTAACTGATGAAATGTATAATATGATTATTGCGGACAGAATTTGGATTAAACCGTTTTTTTATGAAGGAAATTTCAGCGGAGGCAATACAAAACTTAAATTGTCAAATGATGCTGATTATCTTATGACTGCGGACATAAAATATGGAGACTATTCCATCAGTGGAGTCGAAGTTCAGCCTGCTTCGAAGGAGATAATTAATTTGCCTTTACAGTTACTCCAATCTAACAGTAATCCAACCACAGCACATTTCGCATTTAAGTATGATTATAAAAACAATAGAAAGTTAAACTATGAAGAAAAAATTGCTGTTGCGCCTTTGAAAAAAGAATACATCCACAAAGCAGATTATCTAATTGAAATTGATGGAAATTTAAAGGAATGGTCTGAGTTGGGATATAGTTTTGATATAAATTCTCCTGTGACTAATGAAGGTGGAGATAATATTTCATGCAAATTCAGTGTAGCGTATGATGATTCGAATCTATATTTTGCCATGTCAGTTTATGATGATGATATTGATCTTAAATCCGATAAAGATATTTGGAGCCAGAATGCAGTATTAATTAACATAGACTCCAATCCTATTCAAATTAGTTCTAATAACCGAAGTGATAATATTTTTTCTACAGAAATATATAGGCTGTTCTTTGTGCCGCAGCTTAGTGAGGACGATGAGCTGAAAATCTATCAAAAAGATAAGCTACCTGAGAGAACACATTTGGTAACAAAGAAAACGGATATTGGATTTAATGTTGAATTATCTGTTCCGATAGAATTTATAGATTCTTTTACTGATGATGAATGGCAAAGTATTCGATTGAATGCTGCTTATACAGATGTTGATGTAAACGGAAAACGTACATTAATTTGGTGGAAACCAAATTGGTCATCAGAAGAAAATTTTATTGGGTCAGGTATATTTTTCAAAAATTAAATTTTGTAAATCAATAGTAAAAATATATAATCTAATTAAAGAGATAAAATGAAAATAATAGTTAGTGTTTTAGTTCTTATAGTGTTAGCTGGTTGTTCCGTAGAAGAAAGCGGAAAAGTGGAAGAAGAATTAAAAAATAAAGAAGGAAGTTTTTCAGATTCTACAAAGCTTAAATATCATGGCTATTTTTACAAAAACGAAGTACTTGAAAATGAAGAAGAATTAAAAGAGATTAGAAAATTTGCAAATATGATTGTCTTTGCAACAGCAAAGTTTGATCCCATTACACCTGAAATAATACGAACTGTTGGTAATGGTGATTTTGATAAACTTGACCCCAAAATTTTTGATGATATGTCTGCGAGAATTAAGCTTCTTGAGTCAATGGATTATATTACTATTGGGGAATTTACATTTGCTCCGCTGATTTTAACCGATAGGTTTGAAGAATATAAAAAAGCTTTACAGTATCTAAAAAAACGTGTACCCGAAATGGATCAACTTGATTATTGGTACTTTTGGGATGAACCTGATATAAATTATTATCCCGATACAGGAGTAATGGAAAAATATATTGCCGAGTTTAAGCGTGTTTTCCCAAAAGTAAAAGTTACATCATGTTATGCAATTCCTGATAAAGAATTTCTAGTATCAGTACCACCCCAAAATATTGACATGTTAATGATAGACCCGTATTATTTTACTGACGAAACAGGTCATCATTCAGCAGCCAATTTTGAAAAATATTACCGTTCAAGGTTAGCATTATCACTCGAATGGATAAGCAAATGGGACAAACCATGGCTTATGGTTGGTGATGCATTTGGTTCTACTACTAGTGAAGGGAAAAAGATGCCTACAGCAGATGTTAGCCTGTGGTACTATATGACAGCATTAACTCAACAAAACTGTAACGGTTTATTATGGTTTCAATACGGATATATACCAACAATTGAAAATATAACAGGAGTTACGGTTGATGGTGCTAATGACACAAAAGAGTTAATAGAATTACATAAAGAAGTAGGAAATCTAATTTTTAGCGAACCTAGTCAGCTAGGATTGGGAATGGAAAGAAAACTTAATCCAATTTTTCAGAATGTTATTGATATTGTGAATGGCAAAAGTGATGAGTTTAAATTGGAATAAATCAAAACCATACTTCCTATCGCCAGAGAAATAAGAACACTAAAGATTTATGTCTTATTGTAAAAAGAAAGGAGATACAATGAAATATTTTATACTAACTCTTTTATCCCTTATCATCATAAGCTGTACAAAAGAAGGCAATAAACCGATTATAGACAATGAAGTAAGAGATGTCACTTGGTTTCTAAAAAGAATGCGAACTGTTGACCACCTGCCAATTCTTGAAAATTCACATACAGCTATGGTTAGTACATGGGATACTACTGGTGCAAATTTAGACGCTTTTTTACCGGCTGAAGAAACTGATAAAACCAGTAAAACGGTTCTTAATTTAGATGGTCCGGGATGTATTCATCGTATGTTTACAGGCTTTATTGATGAACGATTCGATAATACAAGAATTCAGATATATATCGATCATAGCGAGACACCCTTATTTGATATGCCGATTACGAAGTTTTTCGATGATAAATACAGTCCATTTCCATATCCGCTCACTTTTGTAAAGTCATATCCCGGTACGCTTATGCCTATTCCTTTTGAAAAGAATATCACCATAAAAATTGTAACTGCACCATATAACAAAAATGACTGGATTAATGGACCACACAGCGAGGCTGAATGGATATTGGGACGATGGGGAGTTTATTGGCAGTTTACATATACAACCTACAATGAAGATGTAAAAGTTAAATCGCTAGATTGGCCACTTAATCCCGATGAAAAGAAAGAATTAGACGAAACAGTAAATGCCTGGTTAAAAGCTGAATCTACAGCTCCTCAGGCTCCTGAAAAATGGACTCTTAAAAAAAGTACTTCTCTAAAACCCAGAGAGTCGCTAGCGGTAAATATTAATAATACAGGAGTAATAGAACAAATGCGAATTGTAGCTTTTCCTGATTCGCCTGAGGTGTTAAATAATTTAAGGTTGAAAATATATTGGGATGGATATAAATTACCGAGTGTAGATGTTCCTGTTGGCTATATGTTTGGGCATGGAGTATCGGGGCACAATGTAAATGATTCCAGTGTTGCGGCAGTGTTGGGGAAAAAACCTGTATCTGAAGATTTTATTCAAACCGAAACACAGAAATACAATACCAATTATTATTCTCTTTTAATGGGAATGACTGATGAAGAAGTATATAGTAAATTTCCAATGCCTTTTTCTAATGGAGCAAGAATAGAACTTGTAAATACTGGAAATGCAATTGCCGAAAAAGTTGAAATAAAACTTGATATTAAAAAAATGCATAAAATTCCTGAGAATTGGGGGAGATTTAATGTAACATGGTCTCAGGAATTGGCAGGAACTGAAGCATCACCAAAATTCGGAAAATTAGATATTCCCGGAAAAATGTTTTTAAACCGAAGAGGGAAAGGAAAATATGTTGGTTCTATGTTACAACTTGCCTGGGATAGTGAAGATTGGTGGGGTGAAGGCGATTGGCTTATTTGGACAGATGAAAGTGAGTGGCCGCCAAGCTACCATGGAACAGGCTCTGAGGAGTATTTTAACAGTGGGTGGTGTATGTTCGACCGTAAAGCAGTTTCGGGCTTTGTATCTCTAAGACCCGGCTATCCTACAGTTTATAGCTTTCACTTGAATGATGCCTTTAATTTTCAAGAAAATATTACTGTTTTTGAAGAGCAATGGGCTTTGGAACATGGATCAATTAGTCCAAATAAAATTATGGCAACCTTAAATCCAATATGGAGTTCAACAGCGTTTTGGTATTCAGCAGTTCCAACCGGTGCTGAGTCAATGCAATAATAAGAATATAAAAACAATAATAATAAAGGTTAAAAAATGAAATCATTAGTATTTATGATTATACTTACACTAATTTTGGGATGTAGTAAAATAGATCAAGTTGAACAAGAAATATCTGCTCCTCAAAGTATGGTTGACGATTTTATAATCATGGCATATTCAGGTCCGCCATTAGAAGAAGTAAACATAGAACGATATCAAGAAATTGCAGATGCCGGTATTGAATATTTAGTACCGGGGAATGGAACATTCAACAGTGAGCAGAATCTCAAAGCAATGGAAATTGGTGAAAAAGTTGGGATTAAAATTGTTCCTCTTGATATGCGACTGGTTCCATTTGCCTTGACACCTGGTATAACCATAGATACATCCGTTGTCAAAAGTGTTGTTAATGATTATAAAGATCATCCAGCTTTTGCGGGTTATGTTGTAAAAGATGAACCCCATGCAAATGTATTTCCAGCGCTATATGAAATTTCAAATCTAATCAGAAAGGAAGATCTGCACCACGAACCGTTGATAAATTTATTCCCATCATACGGAACACTAACTCAACTTGGATTTGAAGACTTTAGAGGATACATAAATTCATATCTCGATATTGTTAAACCAAAGCTACTAAGTTATGATTATTATCCATTCAGACTAAATAATCAAACAATGGTTGACGGCTGGTTTAGCGACCTCTTAGTTGTTCGTGATGAAACGCGCAAAGCAAATATTCCTTTTATGGTGTTTATGCAAAGTGAGGGAATTACCGAAGGATTGAGAATTCCGAATCGGGCGGAAATATTGTGGCAAGTTAATACGGCTTTAGCATACGGAGCGCGAGGTGTTGGCTGGTTCAGTTATTGGACACCAGTACCTGACCAAGGATTCCCTCAAGAGGAAGGCGCAGCACCGCCTATTGTTGAACATCATCACAACGCAATGATAGGACTTAACGGAAATAGAACTGAAGTTTATGATTATGTAAAAGAAGCAAACTTATACCTCAAAAAAACTGGGAAAGGACTTTTAGGTTGGGATAATATAAATGTTGCACGTTATGAGGATGGACAATTGATTGAAGGTTCATCACCAGTTCTCTCTCCTAAAGGAGAGGGAGAAAATATTGTCATTGGAACTTACTTATTGGATAAAAAAGCTCGTGTAGTAATCTCAAATTCAAGTTGTGAGGAATCAACAGCGGTTGCATTAGATGTACAATCTGGATGGGAACCAGAGAATATATTTGCTTCAATTGATGCAGAGCAAACAAGTAAATTACTTTTAGAATGGAGTATTAAGCCAGGTGGTTCAGTAATTATTGAATTAAAATAATTATCTAAAGAGAGAGCACATTAAGAATT
>JBDLIN010000209.1:0-6685 GCA_039714835.1 Bacteroidota bacterium
TTTAAGAGGTTTGGATTCTCCATATTTCTCTCTTAATGCCATAAGTCCGGGCATCTCTTTTTCAGCTAATAAAATTTCTTTTCTTCCCCATGCTGCAAGAGAAATATCATTTACTTTGTAAGGTAGAACCTCTACACTTTCTTCTATCATTTTCTTCTCATCCTTTCGAATTATTTCTTTTTATATTTCTTTAATTTATCAACTAGGTCCAATTTTTCCCACGTAAAGGTATTTCTTCCAAAATGTCCATAACTGGAAGTTGCTTGGTAAATAGGTTCTTTAAGTTTAAGCCTTTTAATAATTCCTTTTGGAGTTAAATCGACTTCTTTCTTTATCATTTCCGCTAATTCTTGATCAGAAATAACTCCGGTGCCTTTTGTGTCTACAAAGATTGATACAGGTTCAGCAACTCCTATTGCGTAAGCAACTTGAACAAGACATTCCTTTGCAAGCTTAGCTGCAACAATATTCTTTGCTATGTGACGAGCAGCATAAGATGCACTTCTATCAACTTTTGATGGATCTTTACCTGAGAAGGCTCCACCACCATGTTGTGCCCAGCCGCCGTAAGTATCTACAATTATCTTTCTGCCTGTTACGCCACTATCTCCGTGCGGACCACCTATCTCAAATCTTCCTGTTGGATTCACATGATATTTTGTATTCTTATCAATCAACTTTGATGGGATAACTTTTTTTATAACATTATTAATTACATCACTTTTAATTTTTCTCTGATTAACACCTGAATCATGTTGTGTTGAAATTACAACAGTATCCACTCTAATCGGTTTATTATTATCATCATATTCAACTGTAACTTGTGATTTTGCATCAGGTCTTAGATAAGGCATTAGCTTATTATTCCTTTTTCGAATATCAGCTAATTTTTTTACAAGTTTATGTGAAAATACTATCGGCATCGGCATGAGCTCTGGAGTTTGATTGCATGCATAACCAAACATGATACCTTGATCACCGGCACCGCCAGTATCAACACCCATCGCAATATCTGGTGATTGAGAGTGAATAGCGTTTAACACGCCACATGATTCCGAGTCAAATTTATATTCAGCTTTTGTATATCCAATTTTTTTGATTGTATCACGAACAACTTTTTCAATATCAACATAAGCTTTTGTTGTTACTTCACCGCCAACAACAACAAGACCGGTTGTAACAAATGTTTCACAAGCAACTCTTGCATTTGGATCGTCTTTTATAATTGCATCAAGTACACCATCAGAAATTGCATCACATACTTTATCAGGATGTCCTTCAGAAACTGATTCGGACGTAAAAAAATAAGCCATTTATTCCTCTAATTTTAATCGTTAATTAATTCTAATTCTAAAGAGTCTCCAACATTCATTTTATGGTGACTTCCACTAACTCTTGCATCAGCTCCAATAATTGAATCTGCAAGAACAATTCTATTCACTTTACTGTTTTTATTTATAATTGAATTTTTTATCACTGAATCAGTAATTTCGCAATTATCCCCAATAGTTGCATAAGGGCCAATAACTGAGTTATTTATCGTAGCAGTTGGTGAAATATAAACAGGATTATTTATTACAACAGAATCGATTTTTCTTTCTTCACCATTTCGCGATAAAATAAATTTATTCGTTGCAAGAAGAGTTTCTGGTTTTCCGCAATCATACCAACCTTCAACTGGGAATATCATCATTTTTTCACCCTTGTCAAGCATTACTTGTAAGGCATCAGTAAGCTGGTATTCATTTTTTGTTTTAATATCTTTATTCATCAACTCTTCAATTGAGCTGGTAAGTAAGCTGGAGTTTTTTATGTAGTACAATCCAACAAGAGCTAAGTTTGTGGTTGGATTTTCAGGCTTTTCAATCAGCTTTGTTATAAAACTGTTCTCTAATTCTGCAACTCCGAATCTGCGGGGATCTTCAACTTCTTTTACTCCAAGGGCTGAATATTCCAACTTTGATATTTGGGTTAAATCAACATCAAATACAGTATCTCCTAATACAATCAACAATTCGTCATCATTGAAAGTTGGAGCAGCTTGATATATTGCGTGACCAAGACCAAGTAATTCTTTTTGCTCAACATACTCAGCATTGAGATTTGGAAAATTTTCTGTAATATATTGTTCAATCCTCTCACCAAGATATCCAACAATAAATGTTGCTTCAGTTATATTCTCGGCTAAAAGCTTTTCAATTATATGAGCTACTATAGGTTTTCCGCCTACATTCAACAATACTTTTGGATGCGTCAATGTGTGTGGCTTTAATCTTGTCCCAAATCCTGCAACGGGAATTATTGCTCTCATTTTTACCTAAATCTTTATAAATTAAAACGTAATTTATAAAATATCGGGACCTAATCCAATCACAGAGATAGTTCAATAATTTGGTATAAAATAATGGAAATAAATAATCGATTAACAAAACTTTTTAATATTAAGTATCCTATAATTCAAGGAGGGATGGTCTGGGTATCCGGATGGAAATTAGCTTCGGCAGTTTCAAATTGCAGAGGTCTAGGATTAATTGGCTCCGGTTCTATGAAACCAGATTTACTTCGTGAACATATTGTAAAATATAGAAATGCTACATCAAAATCATTAGGAGTAAATGTTCCGTTATTGCGTCCTGATGCTGAAGATCTGATAAAAGTTATACTCGATGAGCAAGTTAAAATAGTTTTCACTTCTGCAGGAAATCCAGCCAAGTTTATTGATGTCCTGAAAGAGAAGAATGTTATTGTCATTCATGTGGTTTCAAATTTGAAACAAGGAATAAAAGCTCAAGCTGTTGGTTGTGATGCTGTTGTTGGAGAGGGAGTTGAAGCAGGTGGCCATAATGGACTTGACCAGTTACCGATGCTTGAACTTGTGGATCAATTAGTTAACGAACTTGAAATTCCAGTTATTGCAGCAGGGGGGATCGCAGATAGAAGTGGTATAAATTCAGCTCTATCTATTGGAGCAGAAGGAGTACAGATTGGAACCCTTTTTGCATCAACAAAAGAATCTTCTGCACATATAAATTATAAAAACGCAATAATTAAAGCTGAAAAGGATGAAACCAGACTATTTCTAAAAAAAGTTGGTTTAACCAGAGCTCTGAGGAATAAATTTGTTGAAGAAGTTATTCAAATGGAAAAATCTGGTGGAACTGTAAAGATGTTAAAAGAAATTTTAGGAGAAAAAAGAGAAAAACTTGGTATTTTTGAAGGTGATATAGATGAAGGAATTTTAGAAGCTGGGACTGGTATAAATAAAATCGAAAAAATATTATCAGTATCGGAAGTTTTTAATAAACTGACTCAAGATAATTAGGGCAATATTATGTTTACATTTCTATTAATCTATTTTTTAGTCGGACTACTTTTTATCTTTATTTCACTTCCTTTGATAAAGAGAAAAATAAAAATCAATCATTGGTATGGAATACGTCTTCCGCAGACAATGAAAGATGAAAGGATTTGGTATGAGGTTAATGCAAGAAGCGGAAAGCACTTACTTATTTTGGGAATTATAATCTGCTTGCTGTCAATCCTTTTTTATCTAGGTGATTTTTTCACTCTAATAGTTACTACCGTGCTTTTTACCATTATCGTTCTTGTTGGAGTTATAATTATTGCAATAATGGCTTTTGCAATAACCAGCAAAGTTAGTAAACAAGCTAACTGAAAACTATAGTCCTTTTTCTTTTCATTCTATAAATCAGTAATTTTAAATATTAATTACTAATTTATTACTATTCAATGACAGAAAAGAAAAAAATATTTATTCTTGGTTCAACCGGATCAATTGGAGTAAATACACTTGATGTAATCCGTCTTCATCCTGATAAATTTGAAGTTGAGGGTATAACCGCAAATAAAAATATTGATCTACTCGAGGATCAGATAAAAGAATTCCAACCCAATGTAGTTGTAATTCGTAATCATGAATTTGCAGAAAAAGTACGTAGTAAAATATCTTCGAATATCAATTTATTAACTGGTGAAAGTGGATTAGTAGAAGCCACTAAGAATGCTGAATACGATATTCTTCTTTCTGCATTAGTTGGATTTTCCGGATTAGAACCAACGATTGAAGGGATAAAAAGAGGAAAAAGAATAGCACTTGCTAATAAAGAAACACTTGTGGTAGCTGGTGAAATTATTACAAAATTATCTCAAGAACATAAATCTGAAATTATTCCTGTTGATTCAGAACATAGTGCAATTTTTCAATGTTTAGTTGGGGAAGAACATAAAGAGATCAAAAAATTACTTCTTACTGCTTCAGGTGGCCCGTTTTTTAGAAAAAGTAAGAAAGAGCTTGAAAATGTAACAGTTACGGAAGCTCTCAATCACCCAAATTGGGATATGGGAAATAAAGTCACGATCGACTCAGCAACAATGATGAACAAAGGGCTTGAGATGATTGAAGCTCATTGGTTATTTAATGTTCAAAAAGAAAAAATTGATGTAATTATTCATCCTCAGTCAATAATACATTCAATGGTTGAATTTATTGATGGTTCCATCAAAGCTCAATTAAGTCAGCCGGATATGCGTTTACCTATTCAATATGCATTATCATATCCAGAGCGATTTGAAAATAATTTTACTTTGACAGATCTTACGGAACTTTCAGAATTAACTTTTTTTAAACCAGATTTTAGTAAGTTTGAGTCTTTAAAATTAGCATTTGATGTTCTGGAAGAAGGGGGAACTGCTCCTTGTATTCTTAATGCAGCTAATGAAGTTGCAGTTGAAAGATTTTTAAATAAAGAAATCTCTTTTTTGGAAATTCCAGAATTAATAAAAAAAGCGTTGAACGGCATAAAGAAACTACAGATTCATGATATTGAAACAATAATTGAGTGTGATAGTTTAACAAGAGCCTATTTAAACGAGTAAAAAGGAATAAGTTTTAATGGATACAATATTTTATTTTATTTTAACAATTAGTATTCTTGTTTTTGTTCATGAGTTGGGTCACTTTCTGGCTGCCCGAATCTGTAAAATGAGAACTGATGTTTTTGCAATTGGATTTGGGAAAAGGTTATTTGGCTGGAACAAGATAAATGGATTTACAATTGGTGATCTTCCCAAGGATCTCAATTTAGAAGGGCATACCGATTACAGAATTTCAATGCTTCCACTTGGAGGTTATGTTAAAATATCAGGTATGATTGATGAAAGCTTCGACACAAGCTTTGCTGAAAAAGAACCTAAACCATACGAGTTCAGAGCAAAGCCAACTTATCAAAAATTGTTTGTCATAACTGCTGGCGTTATGATGAATCTGTTTCTAACAGTCGCTGTTTTTTCAGGAATAAATTTTTTCCAAGGTAAGGAAATTCTTAAAACAACAACTGTCGGAAAGTTAAATGCTGAAAGCTTTGCATACAATTCAGGATTCAGAAGTTTTGATAAAATTGTTGCGATCAACAATAACGAAATATCAGATTGGGAAGCAGTTTACACAAATCTACTGTTAAGCAAGGATGAATCGGTAAAAGAAATTGATATTATTAGAGATAATGAACAAGTAACTATAACTATTCCACAGGATTCTCTTAATAAAGCGGCTCAGGAATCTTTCTTTTTACCCATTGGAGAAATTAATCCAATAATTACTGATGTAATTTTAGAATCACCGGCTGAAAAAGCTGGTATTCAAAAGAGTGATCTTATCCTAGCTATTGATGATCGACCGATAAATAGTAGTGCAGATGTCATTGAAATAATTTCTTCCAATGAGGAAGTTAGATTATCAATGGTCGTTCTAAGAGGAAATGATACAGTTAAAACAGCAGTAACACCAAGTATTGATGGAAAAATTGGCATTGGACTTAAAAATGCTTATGTCGGTCCTTCTGAATATAAAAGTTACAGCTTAACCTCTTCCTTCTCTCAGGGTATTACAGATGTAGTTAATTATACTGAATTAACTTATGTTTTTGTTGAAAGAGTAATTACTGGAAAATTGGAAATGGGACAGGCATTCGGTGGTCCTGTTAAAATAGCTAAAATGTCAGCGGAATCTGCGGATATTGGACTTGTAGCATATCTAAGATTTTTAGCCCTATTAAGTTTGAGTTTAGCGATCTTAAATATTTTACCTTTCCCGGTTTTAGATGGTGGACACTTCATTATTATTCTCATTGAAGGAATAATGCGAAGAGAAATTCCAATAAAAATAAAAATCGCTATTCAAAATGCTGGATTCATTTTGCTATTAATTCTTATGGCAATAATTATTTATAATGATATAATTAACTATTAAAGTTTTTAAGGCTACTAGGACGTCATGGACCACGAGTCTGTGTGAGTACTAAAAGTTTCGTCATTCTGAACTTGGTTCAGAATCCAAATCATTTGATTTTGGCTAAAAAAGAAGATGCTGAAATAAATTCAGCATGACAAGAAAGAGTAATAGAGTTTCTGAATAAGCTCCTACTACATGACGTGAATGCCTTAATGTTGCTGTTTTGTTATTCCGTTCTTTGATCTTTGGCAATCGGCTCGGCAGAGAAAATTATTAGCTCCCCTCTGTTCATGATTGTTATATCTCACTCAATTTATCTTAATCTTAAATCTGCATTCTTACTCTTAATCTTTTTAGAGATGGTGACTAAGAGTAGACTATGAGCAATATTGTAAAATATTAACGATAATTTAAAATAATTAAGTCATTGCGAAT
>JBDLIN010000210.1:0-6674 GCA_039714835.1 Bacteroidota bacterium
TCTGCTCCATCCGGGCTCACCAATGGTTTCCGGAAGAGAGGATTTAATTGAACATGTAAAACCAATTCCCGGGATACAAATTGAAAAGTTGGTTTTAACACCTGTTGAAATTTATGGCATTGGAGATCTGGCATATGAAGTGGGAACTCAGTTCCTCTCGATTGAGCCGGCACTCGAAGGTTTTGGTTCATCGCGTAAATATCTACACGTAATGCGCAAAACTGAGAAAGGCTGGCGGTTCTCTGCACTAATGTCGAGTGACAATTAAACCTGACTTTTTGCTATTTAATCGAACAAAACTTACTCAATTATTATACTTAAACAGGATGAAAAACTATTTACCAATTTTAATCGTCATTTTAATGCTGACATTTATTTCATGTCAGCAAAATCAAAATGATGAAATTAATCTACTTGTTCCCACTGAGATAATTGATCTTGGAGTACTTGTTACAGAAGACCTTCCGTACCAAGTATGGGGGAAGGGCCTGATGGATGCCTTTGGATTTGAAAAAGCCAACCATTTTGATGTGAGGGAATGGGCCTTTGATTATGAGGATGGCAAATTAACCGGTTCAAATGCCTATTATACCTTGTTCAACCATGGTGGTCCGCACATTGATGCCCCCAGCCATTTGGATTTGGGAGGTGGACTTAATACCTACAAGATAGAACAGTTTGTTGGACCATTAAAAGTTTTTAATGTATCCGACTATCCCAATGGACGTACGGTGCCTGTTGAAGTATTTGAGGACAAGGTGAAGCCGGGTGATGTGGTTATGATTTACACCAACTATATCCCGCTAATATCTGAAGCAATACCTCCGGAATTAACAACACTCTCTTTCGAAGCTGCAGAATATTTGGCAAACATACCCATTGGGGCTTTTGCAACTGATGCGTGGAGTGTTGGGGCAAACGGCCCTGTTCCTTCGGATGCGGAAAATGTAACTCAGCGCGAAGGTCCTATTCATTATGCATTTCTATCACGATCAATTCCAATATACGAAGCGTTGACTAACGTGGACAGGCTGCTCACAAAAGAGAACATGCTTTTTGTTGGACCACCATTGAATATTGAAGATGGTGATGGCATGAATGTCAGGCCAGTGGTATTAGTGTACGGCAAATAAAGTACACATACCGGAGCCATTGACCACCCTATTCCGTTGTAAACCTGTAATTGTAAAGTTGACATTAAGGTTCTAATATTAAGCAAATTTGGTTAGTGATTTAATTATTGTAGATTCTATAACTTAACTGAACAAAGAAGTCTTATGAAAAAACTAATTTTTACTTTACCTTTTATTCTGTTATTAGTCTCATGTAGCCAATCAAACAAAAATTCTGAAACAATTTCAAAGGCAGAATTTATTCAAGCGGAAGGTTTATCACAGCTAAACTTACCATTCTCTCTGGCAGTCAAATACGAAAACACCATTTATTTATCAGGTCAAATTGGTTTTGTAGCAGAAACTGGAAAACTTATTGAAGGTGGTATCATTCCTGAGACCAAACAAACTATGGAAAATATTAAAATGATATTGGAACAAAATGGTTCTTCAATGGAAAATGTTATAAAATGTACTTGTATATTGGCGGATTATTCTGAGCGGAATCAAATGAATTCAGAATATATTAAGTTTTTTCCAAACCACAAACCTGCGAGAATAGCATTTGCTGCTAAAGAAATTGCATTAGGTGCTAGAATAGAAATTGAATGTATTGCTTACATAGATTAAAAAAGGTAGTGTAAAAAAACTTTGTTTCTATCAAACAGGTAAACCATTCTCGAAAATCACACTGTCAAGTTGCTAAGTTTTTTAATCCCTTCCGCAGATTTTGATTGACCATCACTAGGGTGAGGTCTAACACCTTTTTTCAGGTTTAGGTTCTGTTGGAGCCATACAGCGAATCAACCACTTACAATTCATTGGTTTGGTGGTTTTTTCTTTGGTGCCAGTTTCTTGCCAGTTATTCGCCAGGATTTGGAGAGGGGAGGAAGGTTGGCGGGAATTGACACCTAACATATTTCTAATCCGAGGGTGGATACTAATTAAGTTAAGCTTACACACAGTATGTATGCGAGTTGTATTCAATTTGGTAATAGTGGTTAATAGATTATCTTTAAAAAGCTTACTAATTTACTATGCCAGCAAGCCAGAATAAACTGACTAAGTTTTTTCAGGAACTTAAACGAAGGAAGGTTATAGGGGTAATAGTTGTGTATGCCACAACTGCCTTCATCCTGTTAGAATTGGCAAATATACTTGAGGAATCTCTTAATTTGCATGAAAGGTTTGATACCGTAATAACGGTTACCCTTATTATCGGATTCCCAATTGCAGTAGTTTTTTCCTGGATTTTTGACCTTTCTTCAAAAGGCATAACCAAAACCGAACCTGAAAAAGAATCCCCAACTGCATCTTATAAAAAAGCAGGTGAAAAATCAATCGTGATTCTTCCGTTCGAAAACATGAGTTCTGATCCTGAACAGGAGTATTTTTGTGATGGAATGGCAGAAGAAATCATTAATGCCCTTGTTCATATTGGGAGATTGAAAGTTATTGCCAGAACCTCAGCATTTGCATTTAAAAATGCGCACACCGATGTTCGGGAGATTGGCAGAAAACTAGATGTTCAGCATTTATTAGAAGGAAGTGTTAGAAAAGATGGAAATCGCGTTCGTATCACTGCTCAGTTAATAAAGGTTGAAGACGGTAGTCATCTTTGGTCTGAACGTTTTGATCGTGATTTTGATGATGTTTTTGCTATCCAGGATGAAATATCAATGGCTATCGTTGACACCCTTAAAATTAAGCTTCTAAAAACTGAGAAAGAGGCAGTTATCAGTTACAAACCAGAAAATATTGAAGCATATAATCTATTTTTAAAGAGTAGGTTTCATTTTAATAATATGTCTGAAGATGGTCTTAGAAAAGGGGAAGACTATCTTGAGCAGGCATTAAAAATAGATCCCCGGTATGCACTTGCCCACGCGGGTCTCTCGATATGTTATACCAGGTATGGGCTATTTGGTATATTACCTCCTAAGGATGTTTATCAAAAAGCAAAAATAGCGGCGGATAATGCACTTAGAATAAATGGAGCTCTTGCCGAGTCTCATACTGCAGCAGCAAGTGTTAAGTTTTTCTTTGAATGGGATTGGGAACAGGCTGAAAAAGAGTATAAGCAGGCTCTTGATATTAGTCCTGCAAGTGCAATGGCTTTAATAGATTACATCTATTTTCTAGGTTGGATTGGGCGGGGTGAAGAAGCTGTTGAATTTGCACATGAATTGGTAAAAATTGACCCACTGTCAATCATGTCAACTACTAATTTAGCCTTTACATATATGATTACCCTGCAATTTGACCAAGCAATTCCTCTGTATAAATATGTCCTTGAGAAAGATGAAAATTTATTAATTGCCCGGATGAATTTACTCTGGTGTTACGCATTTAATGAAATGCAGGAGGAAGCTTTTCAGGAAATAAGTTACACGGAACCTTTTATTTCCGGTGATCCTTTTTTCATTGCCTCAGTAGGATTTGTTTATGCCATATATGGGGAAAAAAGGAAAGCCCTTAAAATTTTGGAAGATTTAAAAACCAGCTCAAATCAGAAATACATTGATCCTCTTCATATTGCCATTATCTATGCCGGGCTACGGAATAGAGATCAGGTTTTTTTATGGCTAGACAAAGCTTTTGAGAATCAATCAGTGATGCTGGCTGGTTTCAATCATAACACAAATTTATGGTTTAAGTATGTTCGTACCGATAAAAGGTATGCCCTGCTCCTTAAAAAATTGAAATTAGATAAATGGCCTGCCAAACCAGCAATTATTGCAGAATCTTAAGAAATTAAAGATTAACAAAAGATTAAAGCCTAATCTTATAAAAGGCAGAAAAAACACTGAATCCAATAAGAGCGATTGTGAATTATGCCCGAACATAAAGACAACTAAAAATGATTGGTCTGGCTAAGCTATTCATCAATTAAGAAAATAGTGCCAGTTTTTTCGCCAGTATTCCTACAAATCCATGTAAACCAGTGTAATATTTTACATAAAATGAACAGTTAATTATAATGGCGAAAACACATAAAGCTCTGTTAATGTTGAAGATAACTCAAATAATTCAATATTTTTGAAACGGATAATATGTCAAAATAAGAACACTCATAATCAGGGGGTCGCTGGTTCGAGCCCAGCTGGGCCCACACTGTGAATGAACCACTTACAATTTATTTTGTAGGTGGTTTTTTCTTTTTTGCCAGGTTCTTGCCAGGATTTAGATACAATACAGTCTTCGTGATAATTACCAGTGAATCCATTCCCATTTATCCTCGATTTTACTCATATCTCCGGGCTTTCCATTGGATTCTATATTGTAAATTATCTTACGGAAATTCATATTGAAAGGTCCACAATGTCCTAATCCGCTGTATTCGAATACCATATCAGGTACGGGATCGTTCAGCCTGGAAACCATACTTTGATAGCTTCTGACTGTTACATTAAAATTCCAATAATCATTTGCTTCGACGCATATGTATACTTTATTCTTAAGTTTTGGGCCTAATTCAGTCCAGTTTCGTTCAGTATATAATTCCAGGTCATAACGTTCCCAACTCTTCCTGACAGATTGGTTGATATCTCCTGTCATTGGATCTATTAAAGGAATAGGTTTGCCATCTTCTCCCTTCGGGCTGAAGATTGATGCCCAGGTCCCCATAAAATGATCTGAATCTACAAAGGTGCCTGAATATCCCAGTACATTTTCGAATTCTATCCAATCCTTCCAAGAAACAGGTCTTCCGTCTATTCCATAATCTCTTATCAACCTCGGATAACCAAACTTATCGAAAAAGGCATTTGTATGACTATAGATATTGAGATTCATTAAATATCCAAAGAAAATCGGATCCGGAGCGTAGCAGTATACTCCATTGTAAAATTCAGGATAGAACAATTGCTGGGCTAAAGATCCATATCCACCTGTGGAGCAGCCTCCGATATATCTTGTCTCCGGTGAATCTGTACCTCGATACATCTTTTCAATATATGGGATAAATTCATGTATTAATGAATGGCCATGTGGCCCAAGGTTATCGGAATCAAGGTGATATATATTTCCATTTTTGACTCCATCCAGAAATACTATGATAACCTGAGGGGCGTCTTCAGACAACCACCATTCAGAATCAGAAAACCTGTTCCACCTCATGTGTAAGGTACGAACACAATCACTGCTGCCTCCTCCAATATAATAGAAGACAGGATATTCCTTACCGGGATTATCAAAATATTCTGAAGGTAATAATACAGCAGCCCTTTCATACATTGGTTTCCCCCACCATTTTGATAAGGTATCACTCTGATAAGAGACCATTTTCATATGCGGGTGATCTATCAGTTTTGTTTCTTCAATTACCTCTGAAAGGTTGATATCAAGGGTTTGGTTCTTATCCATTACGAGCTCCACCTTTTTGCTGAATATGTTTCCTGGCATCGGACCCATAAAGCATCCATCAAAGACCTGTCTCCAATAAAGCTGGATGTAGAAAGTATCTTCGGGAATCTCACTCAAAGTGCATCTATCTGTACTTCCCCAGGCTGACCAACTCTCTGAATTTTCAATAACTAATGGTTCACTGGCATCCCAGTCAGTGAAGTTCTTGGCAAATAAGTAATGTCTTCGCCTGATTGAACTGGGCCAGAGCTGATCTTTTGGCTCGACATCTTTAGTGGTACTGAGAGTAATGAACAATCTACCCGTTGATTTGAATTCTGAGCGGATTTGTTCATCCACCGAAACAGAGAATTTAAGACTGTGGATTACTTCCTGAGCGTTGACCGGGACCAACAATCCCAATTGAATAATTGCAAGTAATAGTAGATAGTATCTTTTCATTCTAGCGATGATTAGTTTAATTACTAGCAAGTTATATAATACGATTACCATAATCAATTAAATAATTTAAGATATAGTCTTTTTGAATCGTGGTCCTGGAGATTTATGTAATTGCTCCGTTATATTCCACATGAACCATTAGTTGAGAGATTGTTGTGATAATGAAATAATGTCGCCAGTTTTTTCGCCAGCATTCCTGCAAATCCATGTAAAGCAGTGGAATACTTTACATAAAATGAACAGTTAATTTTACTGGTGAAAATTCATAATTCCTTGAATATGTGGAAATATTCGGGAATATTGATCCAATGCTTTGAACCTTTTGAGGTATGGGAAATCGGCCAGGTTTTCTGCCAGATATTTCGGAAAATCAATGAAAACCTGTACAGTCGAGAAATTGTAAGTGAATGATAATGAAGACTAATACAAATCAATACAATCACAAAAACATCCCCGCATCTCACTCATAATCAGGGGGTCGCTGGTTCGAGCCCAGCTGGGCCCACAGTTGATAACCAACCACTTGGAGTAAGATCCGACTGGTTGGTTTTTTTGTTGGGATAAACATTTGAATAAACAATTTGTGAGTTAGATGCATTGGTTTTATTTTAGAACATCACGTGTAATAAACCTCTGTATTACAGGATTGTATGGGTAAAAATATAACAAATCTGCTCGTATGACAATTGAGGTCCAGTACAATTAAATGATGTTACTTATGATCCAGACGAGTAAACAGCAATTTGTTATAAATCT
>JBDLIN010000211.1:0-6668 GCA_039714835.1 Bacteroidota bacterium
TCGACATACATTTGCATGTTTGTTATTAATGAATGGAGCAAATTTAAAGACTGTAGCAGATGCTATGGGACATAGTTCAACAAAAAGCACACTGAAATATCTTAATTATGTTCAAAAACTTCAGGATAAGGCAATTGATAATATTCCTTCTATTGAATTTGAAAATAAATTAAATTAATTATTTTCCAAAACAGAAACGAAAAAAGTCTCAAAAAAAGAAAAGAGAAAGCAAGAAAATTTAGCACGATAGTGCTTAACTTTGTTTTCTCTTTTCTTTTTGAAATAAAAAATATTAATATATTTTAAAAAATTTAATTTGCGTTTTAAGTATAATAATTTTATTAAAAGTTTAGATTACAACTTTTCAATAATTATTTAAAAAATTATCAAATTCTTCGGGATAAAAAATAGATATATTAATTTATATATTTCTAATACTCTGTCAAGTAATAGTTAATTAATAAGGGTTTATTTTTAAAATCATTATTTTTTTCTTACAAAAACATTTCAATATAAAACTGTGGCTCAGACCACAAAAATAATTGTGGTTTAAACCACAATGATAATACAATTAGCTTCAATAATTTTATAGCATTCATAATATTCAATTCATTTTTATTAAAATATTTAATATGAAAAAACAGCATTTTACTCTATCTAGTATTATTGTTTTTGTATTTATTTTTCAAATATCCTTTGGTCAAATTTCTGACAACTCATTTGATCCAGCAGCAGAATCTGTAAGATTAGCTCCTACACCAACTTCACCGGAAGCTCAAGCTTTTACAAAATATGGCAATATGCCAGTAAATATGTATACAGGAACACCAAATATTCAGATACCAATTTATACACATAAAGGAAGAGAACTAGATCTTCCTATCAGTTTGACTTATGATGCATCAGGTATCAAAGTTGAGCAATTGGCAACTAATGTTGGTTTGGGCTGGAACTTAAATGTTGGTGGTCGTGTCACGCGAATTACCAATGGTATGCCAGATGATTTTTCTCTTACTAGTCACACCTATGGGCCTTATAAATCTTTTTGGGATACTGAAGTGAAGAATGGCATAACAGCTTATGATGATCTTTCCACCAATCCAACTTTTGGCTCATACCAAAATGTTGTTGACTATTTGTATTTCTTAAAAAAAGCTAATGACAATGAGTATGATATCCAACCTGACTATTTTAGTTTTAATGCTTTAGGCAATAAAGATATGATTGTAATTGATGTCTCTACTAAAATCCCCAAGACACTCAATAATCCTAGAATTGAGGTTAGTCTAACTAAACCCGTTGCTGGTGCTAATACCCCAATTACAAAATGGACTGTTACCATGGATGATGGCACTATTTATACCTTCGAAGAAACTGAAGTATCCCAGGATACAAACCTTAATGATACGGGGCCAAATACGTTTTATGGTTTTAAAAAGGAATTCAACTCTTCATGGCTGCTTACCAAAATAGAATCTGCTAATGGTAAAGATATTTATGAATTCACTTATACTGACTTAGGTTTTTGGACAAGTAATAGCAATGCCAGTTCTATAACAGGAGTAACTAATGTTATTGAAATTGATAATAATATACCGCCTGTAATTCCAACAGATACTAACCTTATGGGATACAATTCATCTGAGTATAAGATCAGACAAAAAGTATTGAGAGAGATTACTCATAATGGCAAACGAATAGTTGACATAGATCTTTTAACTGATCGTTGGGATATGACTGTAGATTCTGCCATAGAAAAAATATACATTTACGATGACGACACTGATAACAATACTGCAGATTTGCATAAGTCCTATAATTTTAACTTTAGTTATTTCAGGACAGCTAATGCAAAACTACCACCATACAATAGTGGAAATATTCCATTAACTAGTAATGTTAGATTAAAACTTGATAGTATTAATATTAAAGATCGAAATAGTGTTATCGTTAAGGATTATTCCTTTGAATATATATACCCCTATAGTATAGCTTCAACAACCTCAAAATCACAAGACTATTACGGGTATTATAATGGAGTAAGCAACACTGTTCTATATCCAACTTCAAGCGCACCTACAATTACTGGCTATAATGGTGCCAATAGAGATCCTTCATTTAGCAGTAGCAAAAAAGGATTGTTAAATAAGATCACCTACCCGACAGGTGGACATACTGAATTTGAATACGAACCAAATTATGAAAGAGAAGTAACAGGTACCAGTACAGTTTGGCAAACTATTTCCTCTACTGAATTAGATTATCCAATGATGCCTCCTGTAGATCCAAATGCTTGTAATGCAATTTCACAATCCACGAGTTTAGATGTTACACCTGCGACAGACCATGATACTTTTCAAATCTCTCAAAACCAGACCGACATCAAGGTTTATTACGATCAATATGGTGTTAAGGATGTTTTCTATCAGATGGAAAGAACTGGTACCATTATAAAAATTTCAAGCCCAACAGCTACTTTGTCATGGACAGATGTTTTTGACAATAACTGTGGTATAAAAACTGGTGTGGATGTGGTTTGGAGTATGCCCCCAAAGAATACAGCTGTTCACTATTTAGAAACTATTACCTTAGATGCAGGTTACTACCAGATTTTACTTTCCAATCCAAGCTCAAATTTATCAAACTCATTATATGTTAAAGAAAGTAGTCTCATTACCACCTATGATTTTAATGAAAAAGCTGGTGTCAGAGTTAAAGACATAAAAGACTACACAGATGCTACCTCACTAGCGATTCATAAAAGTTATGAGTATCCTAGTGGAACAGTTATCTCACAACCAATATATGAATACTATTCAACTCAATATTCCGTTGATGTTACTCCAAAAGTTTCAACTATTCTACATAGGTTATCTTATGCTTCCGGGACCGACAAGCCACATATTGGCTATGAAGAAGTTATTGAAACTATTAACGATGTTAATGGCTCTGAAAGTATTGGAAAAACCTCTAATACTTTTAATACAAGTCATTATGGAACCTACCATACTGGGGTATACACCTATTATATTAATGGCAAAGAAAGTGCTAAACAATATTCAGTAGATTATGAGTTAGGAAAATCTAATGGTAGTACGATATATGATAAGAATGATGTGCTAGTTTCAAGTACTGATAATACATATTATGATCAGGATTATTATTCTAATAAAGGTTTGTTTATCCTTACAGATGAAAATAAAAGCAATAGATATCCAATTCCTGCATACAATTCATCGACCGGGGAGTATTATGTGAACTTCGTAGGTCCTGCTAGTTATTATATAGGTCCAGGAGGGACAGTAGGTATGGTTCCTCCATCTGATTGTACTAATCTTGCGATATGGGGTAGCTCTACAGCCTATAGTGAATTGTGCAACCCCGGAATTGCAAGACTTACAAAATATCCTGCAACCGCTTGGGCTAGAGCTGGAAATATCACACAATCAAGTTCCAGACAATATTATAATGCAGCTACTAATATCGTGGAACAGATTACAGATTATACTTATTATGATGAGGATTTAGTAACATATCCATTTCCAAACAAACCGCCTGTAATAGTTCCTGGTAATTATCTCTTAAAAGATAAAGAAACAACAGACAGTAAAGGAGTATCCTTAAAACAAGAGTTTTTGTATCCAGACCATGTGAGTATAGGAGATGGAAGTTTAGAGTCTGTAAATATGCTAGCTATTCCTTTAGAAACCAAAGTTTATAAGAATGACATTCTGATGTCTTATAAAAAAACACATTATAGTGGCACACTGCCTAGTAAAATACAAACTTCTAAAGGTTCTCAGACTTTAGAAGACCGTCTTCTATATGAACGTTTTGAAGATGGAAATCTTGTACAGGTGAAACAAGTAAATGGTCCAACTACTGTATATATCTGGGGTTATGACAAACGTTATGTGATCGCCAAAGTTGAGAATGCAACTTATACTGACATAGAAGCTTTAAGTGCTTTTGGAGGTGGCTCAGGATTTACTATTGATACCATCCTTACAACAACCCAAGAAAATGCATTAAGAGCCATGTCAAATGTCTTGGTAACTACTTATGACTATGACCCTATTGTAGGTGTTACCAGTATAAAAGACCCAAGAGGAAATATAATAACCTATCACTATGACGATTTCCACAGACTCAAATACATCAAGGATAAAGATGGTAAAATACTAAGCAAGAACGACTATAATTATGGACCTCAAAACTAAGATGATTATGAAAAAGTTACTTTTTACATTAGCAACAATTTTTGTTTCATCCTTAGTAGTGGCACAAGAAACACAGATAAAAAATTATGTTAAGACTACCACCTATCAAGTAAGTACAAGTACAGGTAGTGTAACAAATGATCAGAAAATTGAAACCATTACTTATTATGATGGTTTGGGAAGGCCAGAACAAACAAGAACCAAACAAGCAGGTGGAAATAAGGAGGATATTATTACACCTAAGGTATATGATGGCTTTGGAAGAGTATCACAGCAATATTTGCCTTATTCTGATTCTGGAACTTCCAGTTTATACTATGAAACAACGGCATCACTGATATCAAATATAGAATCTTACTATATTTTTAATTTTCCTGATGACATTGATAACATAAATCCAAATCCTTATTCAGAAAGCACCTATGATAGTTCGCCATTAAATCGAATTTTACAACAAGCAGCACCTGGAGAAGATTGGGAAATTGGCAGTGGTCATGAAATAGACTTTGAATATGATACAAACACTTCTGGAGAGGTAAAGCGTTATGATGTGAACTTATCTTTCGCTAACAATACTTATACACCTACTTTAAGCTTAAACAGTAGTGATTATCCAGCAAACACATTATCAAAATCTATTACTAAGGATGAGAACTGGACTGGTGATACCAACCATACTACGGAGGAATTTAAAGATAATAGTGGACGAGTTATTTTAAAACGTACATATGCTGACATAAATAGTGTTTCAACAGCACATGATACTTATTATGTATATGATGAATATGGAAACTTAACTTATGTATTACCTCCAAAATCAGAACCTCATTCAGGACTCCCTAATAGTATTGAATTAGATGAGTTGTGTTATCAATATAAGTATGATGTACGTAATAGACTTGTAGAAAAGAAAATCCCTGGTAAAGGTTGGGAATCTATTGTTTACAACTTACTAGATAAACCTGTTTTGACACAAGACTCTGAATTAAACTTACAAAATAAGTGGTTATTTACAAAATACGATGCCTTTGGAAGGCTAGCATATACAGGAATAAAAAATGTTGATAAATCAAGAGTTGATTTTCAAGTATTGGCTGATAATACAAATTCATATGATCAGTATGTTACCCAACAAACTAGTTATCAAAATTTAGGTGGTGTCAAGTTATATTATACTAATGTTGCAATACCAACGACTATGGATACTATTCTTACTGTTAATTATTATGATAGTTATGTGGATCTTCCAACAGGATTAAACAGTACAGTTACCACCTATTATAGCTTAACGTCAACTACTGATACAGAAAGCTTACCTACTGTAAGTAAGGTAAGGGTCCTAGGAACAAATGATTGGATCACTACTGTAAGTTATTATGATGACAAAGGCAGATCCATTTATGTTTATTCTACTAATCCATATCTTGGAACAACTGATATCGTAGAAAGCAAATTTGATTTTACAGGAAAACCAGAAGAAATTAAAACAACTCATACAAAAGGTAGTACAACTATAACTACTCTAGAAAAGTTCTATTATGATCATACAGGGCGCGTCACTAAACAAACCCATAAAATAAACAACGAAGATGAAGAAGTAATTACTCAAAACACTTATGATGAACTGGGAGAATTAGTAATTAAAAAAGTTGGAAATACAGAAAGTAGCCCTTTACAGACTGTGGATTATAGTTATAATGTAAGAGGATGGTTAAAACAAATAAACGATGTTAATAGTATAGGCACAGATTTATTTTTGTTTAAACTCAATTACAATACAGGAACAGGTGCTGTTTTATACAATGGTAACATTAGCCAGACCCAATGGAAAACTGCCAATACGGATACTAGTTTGAAAACTTATTCCTATACTTACGATGCATTGAATCGAATTACTAACGGACTTATAACAAATAGCAATTCTAGTGAAGATAATAAGCACAATTTAAAGCTAGTTGAATACGATAAAAATGGGAATATAACTAAATTAAGAAGGAATGGTTATAGAACGGATGGTGTATTTGATGAGTATTTAGATCATCTTACTTATAATTATGATTCAGGTAATAAGTTGGTAGATATTTTAGAAGAAGGTCATCACTATGAAGGATTTTCGGATAAATCAAATACTCAAATCGGTGATTTCACCTATGATGATAATGGAAATTTAACTAAAGATTTGAATAAAGGAATAGGTGTAACAACTGATGGTATAACATATAACCATTTAAATTTACCAACTCTTATAGATTTTGGTAATAACAATAAAATTGAATATTTTTACGATGCTACAGGTGTAAAATTAAAAAAGAAAGTGACAGAAAATAGCAACATGACTATTACCGATTACGATGGTGATTACATATTTGAGGATGGAAATTTGCAATTCATTTTTCACCCTGAAGGGTTTGTTGAACCTAATGGAACTGGATTTAATTATGTCTATCA
>JBDLIN010000212.1:0-6662 GCA_039714835.1 Bacteroidota bacterium
AACCATACTGCTTCCCAAAATATTAAATTGAATAATAAATGGTTATCAAACGATGGAGGCGATGAAGGTATTAAAATAGATAATTCTGGAAAAGTCCAAACAAATTCTGACCTTACTGTTGGTGATAATATTGTTGCAAAGGGGTATGTTATTTCAAATGATTTTATTAAAGCCACAAATAGTTCAACAGCAAACAACATCAATGCGCTCTATGGTATTATCTCTAGTACCTCCCCCGGATTAAATTCTGCTAGCGTAAGAGGAGAAAATAAAGGAACAGGTGGAATCGGCATTGGGGTTTACGGTTCGCAAGATGGCTCTGGTTGGGGTGTTTTTGGGAAAGCTACTTCAGGTCGAGGAGTATATGGAAAGTCTACAAGTGGTTATGGAGTATATGGCTCTGCAAGTGGTATAGACGGTCAAGGAGTACATGGCTGGGCAACAAATAGTGGTAATGTAACAAACTATGGTGGACGTTTTAGCGCAGATGGTGTACATGGTCGAGGAGTTTCCGGTAAGGCACAGGGTACTTTTGGTACGGGAGTTTCTGGTCTTGCAACTGGTATTTCTGGTACAGGAGTTTTCGGTAATGCAAGTGGTACTTCTGGTATAGGAGTTTATGGATATTCTCCAGGTTATGCCGGCAAGTTTGATGGAAATGTTAAAGTAACCGGAACATTATCAAAAGGTGGAGGTTCTTTTCAAATAGATCATCCACTTGATCCTCAAAACAAAAACCTATACCACTCTTTTGTTGAAAGTCCGGATATGATGAATATCTATAACGGAAATGTTACAACAGACGGCAATGGAAATGCAAATATTGAATTACCTGAATGGTTTGGAGCCTTGAATAAAGATTTCCGTTATCAGCTAACTGTAATTGGTGAGTTTGCTCAAGCGATTGTATCAGAGGAAATAAATAACAATCGGTTTTCTATTAAAACAGATAAACCAAACGTAAAAGTTAGCTGGTTAGTAACTGGTATAAGACAAGATGCATTTGCTAATGCTAATCGTATCCTGGTAGAAGAGATGAAAAAACCGGAAGACAGAGGTAAGTATTTACATCCGAAAGCGTTTGGAATGCCGGTAACAATGGGCGTTGATTATGATGAGAGGTTTGAACAAGAAAGAGTTCTCATGGAAGAACAAGAAGCAGAAATGGAGAAAATGAGGAAAGAAGAAGAACAAAGGTTTGAGGAAGAGAGAACGAGAATAGAATCACGGGGATTTTAAGCTTAAGCATAATAAGGTTTTGATTAAGTTTACCCGCCTCCGTCAGTTGACGGACTGTTAGGCTGGATTAAGAGTAAGATTAAGAGAGAGGAAAAATAAGGGAGAATTAAGATGAAAAAAATACAAATTATGTTTTTTACTATGATGGTCTGGTTTATTTACAATTCCACTTTGGATGCACAAATACAACTAAAAAATTATGTAGTTGGAAATGGAGCATCTACTCTTACAGGAAGCAGTTATGCTTTATCAGTTACGGTTGGTCAGCCAATTATTGGAAATGCAAGCAACTCTTTACACTCAAACAATATGGGATTTTGGTATCAGTATGCAGAG
The DNA here is from genome assembly GCA_039714835.1 of Bacteroidota bacterium. Taxonomy (GTDB): domain Bacteria; phylum Bacteroidota; class Ignavibacteria; order Ignavibacteriales; family Melioribacteraceae; genus SZUA-22. The sequence goes on from JBDLIN010000212.1 coordinate 1,576, forward strand.
ACAATTACAGATGTTGAAAATAGTTGGATGTTTGAAACTCCAAGAGAATTTGAACTGTTTCAAAATTACCCTAATCCTTTTAATCCAACAACAATAATTAGATATGGATTACCAAAAGAGAGTAGTGTGAAAATAATTGTTTACAATATACTTGGAGAGAAGATCATTACACTTGTAGATAATGTACAGAAGGCTGGTTATTATGAGATAAACTTTAATGCGTCGAATCTCGCATCTGGAGTATATATATATTCTATTCAATCAAGAGTATTAGATGGTTCGAAAGACTATAGAAATATTAAGAAGATGATATTACTTCGCTAAAGATAATAGTCGGGTTGTGAGTGATTGTTGAAAAAAAAATGGTAAGGTATTGCCAGTTTTAAAAACCAATACCGTGCGTATATTGTGCAGAAAAGCCCTAAGTTATTATAAACAAAGGGCTTTTGCGGAGAGGGCGGGATTCGAACCCGCGGTACCCGTTACAGGTACGGCAGTTTAGCAAACTGCTGGTTTAAGCCACTCACCCACCTCTCCATGGGGACTAACCAACATCCAATTTTTAGAACTGCTAATATATGAATATTTCTTAAAAGTATAAATATAATAATTCCGTATTGCCATTCTTATTTTGATTTGAATAATAGTTATTATAATTTTGTAAACAATACATCACATCCAATATTTAAGGGAGACTAAGATGAGTTCAAATAAATTGCATGGAGAAGTTTTTTATCCATCTGAAGAGATAGTCAATAATGCTAATGTACCGGACTGGGATGCTCTTCAAAAGGAAGCTAGTGAAGATAATGAGTCGTTTTGGAGTAAAAGAGCAGAGGAACTTCATTGGTTCGAAAAATGGGATAAGGTAATTGATGATTCAAATAAACCTTTCTACAAATGGTTCACCGGTGGCAAAACAAATATTGCCTATAATTGTTTAGATGTACATGTAAAGACTCATAGAAGAAATAAATTAGCGCTTATCTGGGAGGGTGAAAATGGTGATATGCGAATGCTCTCTTACTATAAATTGCATCGTGAGACTTGTAAATTTGCTAACGTGCTGCGCAGTATGGGAGTAGGGAAGGGAGATAGAGTAACAATATATATGGGCCGAACTCCAGAAATTGTAATGGCAATGCTAGCCTGCGCAAGGATTGGAGCAATACATTCAGTTGTTTACGGTGGATTTTCTGTAGAAGCACTACATGAAAGAATTGAAGATAGTAAATCTAAAGTTTTAATTGTTTCTGATGGAGCTTATCTAAGAGGGAAGATTGTTCCGTTAAAAAAGATTGCTGACGAAGCATTGCAGCGTGCAGGAGGTATTGAGCACGTCCTTGTTGTAAAAAGGACTGGTCAAGAAGTTAATATGGAAGTAGGACGTGATATGTGGCTTCATGAGTTAATGACCCTCCCAATTGCATCTCAAGATTGTGCTTTAGAAATGACAGATGCTGAAGATCCGCTATTTATGCTATATACATCGGGAACAACTGGAAAACCAAAAGCAATTTTACATACTCATGGTGGCTATATGGTTGGAACGTATACTACTCTTAAGTATGTATTTGATATAAAAGAGGCTGATAGATATTGGTGTGCTGCTGATCCAGGTTGGATTACCGGTCATAGCTATATTGTATATGGACCACTACTCACCGGTGCAACTTCATTTATGTATGAAGGTGCTCCCACTCATCCTTATCCAAATAGATGGTGGCAGCTGGTAGAAAAGTATGGAATAAATATACTCTATACTGCTCCAACTGCGATTAGAGGTCTAATGCGTTTTGGTGATGCATGGGTTAATCGACATGATCTTTCATCATTAAGATTGTTAGGATCTGTTGGAGAACCAATTAATCCGGAAGCATGGAAATGGTATCACAAAGTCGTTGGTCAGGAAAAATGCCCGATTATGGATACTTGGTGGCAAACTGAAACCGGTATGTTTATGATAACACCAATGCCTTCTGTTCCATTGAAACCTGGATCTGGAACAAGACCATTTCCTGGTATTGTTATGGATATCTATGATGAAGAAGGAAATTCTGTAAAGGATAATGAAGAAGGATTTTTGGTAATTAAAACTCCATGGCCTTCAATGATTAGAACAATTTATAATGATCCCGATAGATATGTAGAGCAATATTGGAAAAAATATCCTGGTGTTTATTTGACAGGGGACTCAGCGAGAAGAGATGAAGATGGATATATTTGGGTTATTGGTAGAGTTGATGATGTAATTAAAGTATCAGGTTACAGATTGGGTACTGCAGAAATTGAAAGTGCCTTAGTAAGCCACCCAAATGTTGCAGAAGCGGCTGCTATTGGTTTGCCACATGATGTAAAAGGAAATGCAATTTATACTTATGTGATACTTAGACAAGGTATTGAAGCTACTGATGAGTTAAAGGAGACATTAAGAAACCATGTAGGACATGAAGTTGGTCCTATAGCTAAGCCGGAGCATGTTAATTTTGTGGATTCATTACCTAAAACAAGAAGTGGTAAGATTATGAGAAGAGTTCTAAAAGCAAAAGAACTTGGTGTAGATCCTGGTAATCTATCGACATTGGATGAATCATAGTAATTAGTGATATAATAAACTTTTAATATATTAATGTAAGTTGCTATTGTATAATAGGATATAATATTTATTTAATAAATGTTATTAGGCAATAATAGGATTGATGTTCTATTTTGATAGTACTTTGTCTAATGAATATTTAAGTTCATCTTTATACGTTACAGCTTGTTCCCAGATTAATTCTGCTTTGTTGAATTCAAAAAGTCTAACATCCTTGATATCAGTTCGGATAAGAATATCGGGAGCAGAAAAACGTAATTTTTCTTTCATAATTGAATTTTGCATTATTTGAAAAGAGGAGAAAAGTGTATCTATAGAACTGGGAGCATCATTAACACTAGTACTATTTTTTGCAGAAATATCAATTCCAATTACAATATCGCATTCATTAAGTAATATATCGTAGGGCAGAGGATTTACCAAACCACCATCTAAATATAATCCGTCATTAATTTGAACAGGTGTAAATAATGCTGGGAGAGAATAACTAGATTTAACAGCAGGCAGTAATTCACCGGAATCAAAAACTACTTCCTTTTTATTCCAATATTCAGTTGTGATAATTTTCACTGGAATATTTAAATCTTCAAATCTCTTTTTCTTGATTTTCTGCTCAAAGAAATTTATAAACTTATCACCTTTAATTAAGCCTCCAGAATTAACCGTTAGATCTACAAGGTTTAAGAGTTTAACCATATCAAATCCTTTAAACAGATCTTTGGATTTTTGTTTCTTTCTAAGAATAATTTCTCTAACGGAATCTTTCATTTCATTAGTAGTCAAACCAGCAGCGTATGCTGTACCAATCACTGCTCCTATACTACTTCCCGAGATAATCTGAGGAGTAATACCTAATTCTTCAAATGTTTCTAAAATTATAATTTGGGAAAGGCCGCGTGCACCCCCTGCACCGAGTGCTAATCCAATTTTTTTCATGTGCGAAATATACAGGAAAGAATTATGAAGTAGTAAGAAGAATGTAAAAAAATGATACTGGATACTAGATCACACAATCAAGTATCTAGTTTACCTGTCCTATTTTAACATCCATCAAGAATCCAGTATCTAGTATCAAGAATCTATCTCTTAACTTCAAATACCGAATCAATTACAGTTCCATCAATCCATTTAATAACTGCAACAACTTTATCTTTATTAACCTTTGGTTTTGCTGGTTTACCACCACAGATATTGTTGACTTCATTATAGATTTCTTTAATAGATTTAATAGGAAGATTACTTCCTTTTAATGCTTTAATAAGATCTTTTCTCTTTGGATTGATTGCAATCCCACGCTCAGTAATAATAACATCAACTAGCTCACCAGGAGCAACAATCGTGGTTACTTCATCAACAATTACGGGAATTCGATCTCTGAAAGAGGGAATAGCAAGAATAACAGTTTTTCCAAACATACAGTTCTGCCATCCACCAATACCATGTAACAAATAACCATCTGAATGTGTGACAACATTGGCATTAAAGTTAATATCAACTTCTGTAGCTCCTAATACTGCTGCATCAATAATAGAAGCAAAATTACCTTTTCCATGGAAATTATAGCTTGTAAAAGGACTGGTATTTAAATGATTTTGGTTTTCACGCATCGATCTAACACCTTCAAGATCGAATGTTTGTCCATCGAGAATATAATCAGTCAAACCCTCTTCAAGCATTTCTACCAAATACTTTGTACTGCCTCCTCGAATAAATCGAGCTTTGATATTTTTTTCTATCATTTTTTCTTTCAGATAGAGAGCAAAAGCAAGATTAGTTCCGCCTGCACCAGCTTGGAAGGAAAAACCATCTTTCATAATTCCGGAATCTTCAAGAAACTGTGCAACATACTCAGCAATCAAAAGTCTATCGGGACTCTTTGTAACTTGAGTTGTCCCGGATACAATTTTTTCCGGATCACCAAGTGAATCTATTTCAACTACATAATCAACATTGTTCCCTTGTATTTGCCAAGGTGTACAAGGGAAGGGAACAAGATTATCTGTAACTGTAATAACATTATCAGCATATTCAGAATCACCCAAAGCAAAGCCGAGTAATCCACAAGCTGATTTCCCTCTATCACCAGTAGAATTACCAAATGGATCAGCTGTTGGAGCAGCAATAACAGCAATATCAATATGCACATCACCATCTTGAATTGCTTGATATCTTCCTCCATGTGAACGGAGAACTCCGACTCCTTTCATTTTTCCTTCGGATGTATATCTACCTAGTGGTCCATTCATTGAACCTTCAATATGATGGATTGTACCATCATCCAAGTATTTAATTAAATGCTGGTGAACCGGGAATGAAGCACTTGGGTACCATCTAATATTTTTAATACCCATTGATTTTATTGTATCAAATAAAATATTGGTTAATGCATCACCGTTTCTTAAATGATGGTGAGTTGAAATAGTCATCCCATTTTTTAGACCAGCTTTTTTCAAGGCTTCTCTTAAATTTTTAACTACTTTATTTCCATCTA
>JBDLIN010000213.1:0-6660 GCA_039714835.1 Bacteroidota bacterium
TCAGCAGCTTTTACAGTTGTAATTGAACTTGTAACAGCTTCTTTCTTTTGTGTACCATAAGCTACAACAACAACATCATCAAGAGCTTTTGAATCAGGTGATAGTGAAATGTCGAAAGTAGTTTGATTACCTACTTTTACTTCAACTGTTTGGTAGCCCATAAAAGTGAACAATAATGTACTGTTTTGGTCTGCGCTAATACTAAAGTCTCCGTTTAAATCGGAAGATGTACCTATACTAGTACCTTTTACAATAATCGAAGCTCCGGGTAATCCTTTACCGGCTTCGTCTTTTATTTTTCCAGTAATTTCTTTTACCTGTGCTGTTGCAAGGGTAGAAAAAACAAGGAATAGGACAAGAAATCCATTATGTATCAATTTTCTCATAATTAAATAAAATTTTGATTCATTTTTGGTTAGTAAATAGTTTATATTAATAATCGTTTTTAATCCAATTGTATGGTTTACGTTTTACCCAGTTTCCTCTGGTGAAATCAGGGAAATCCTGTGGTTCTCCGTTATTTTCGATAGATAGTTCCGAAAGTGGAGTAATAGCACTCCATGCAGCTGCATCGTAGGCATCCATAGGAGGTGCAATATTTTGTTTAGCAGATTCAACAAAGGCATTCAATACAAAGAAATCCATTCCTCCATGTCCTGCTCCAGTAGCCATTTCTCCGTATTTTTGCCATAATGGATGGTCGTATTTTTCCAACCATTTATTTGATTCGTCCCATTGATGAGGTTTTGACTCTCCTTCAATATAGATTCGGTCCCCGTCTTTTTCCCAAAGGCCATTACTTCCCTGAACTCTGAATCCTAAAGAATATGGTCGAGGAGAGTTTACGTCATGCGTAACAATTATTGTTTCTCCGTTTGTTGTTTCTATAGTTGATGTAATTACATCACCCTGTTTGAATTTTAGTTTTGCATTAGGGTGGTCATGACCTCCTACTTTTTCGATATACTTGTGCAGACCTACGGCTTTTGTAGCATGTGAAGTAATAGATGAAAACCTGTTACCTCTGTTAATATCAATCATAGCGGCAATCGGACCAACACCGTGAGTAGGGTAAACATCGGCATTACGCAGTAATGAGTGGTTTGTACGCCAAGCAGATTCAGATATTCCCTTAGCGCCGAATTCAGCACCTTTTCCGTAAGCTGTTTTACCGTCGTTCAGTTTTACAAATCTTAAATCATGCTGATATCCACATCTAAAGTGTGTCATTTCACCAAATACGTTTTGCTTTACCATATTTAATACAGCCAGAACATCTCTTCGGTAGTTCACGTTTTCGAGTATCATCATGTGCGTACCGGTATTTTCGTGAGTGTTAACCAGATCCCAACATTCCTCTATTGTGTTTGCCGCAGAAACTTCAACACCTGCATATTTTCCTGCAAGCATTGCATCTTTTGTCATACGAGTATGCCAAAGCCATGGAGTAGAAATTATTACAGCATCAACATCTTTTCTGTCCAATAGGTTTCTGTAGTCATATTCGCCATTGGAATATACTTTTGGCTTTTTTCTTCCTGCTTCATCAAGAGCTTTTAATGCGAGTTTATTTCTGTTAGGGTCTATATCGCAAATTGCAGTTATTTCGACATCATTTCTAAGAATTAGGTTTCTTAAGTGGTTACTTCCCCTTAAACCAACACCTATCATTCCGATTTTAAGTTTCTGTGATTTTTTATTGGAACTTCCAAAGGTGATACCCGGTGCAACCGCCATCCCGGCACCTAGTATTAATGATTTTTTTATGAAATTTCTTCTTGAACTCATTTCTTGTTTTTTTCGTAATTACTGACTCATAATTTGTGGCCATTCATAATGATTAATTAATCAGATATAATTTATGGTCATAACAAATATGTTGATAATGTGTTGGAAGTAATCTGAGTTATTTACTGATTATGGTGTGTATTTTGTTCATTTGGCGAATAGTAGAAAATACCCCCGTTTTTTGATTAAAACCTCCCTGTTTAAGCTTGATTTTTTCTAATTCAATCCTTTCGATTTCATAAATATTTTAATACTATTACCATATGTTATTTACTAGAGCTCTATTGAAAAAAAGTAGCAGGACTATATGACTGTAGTTGATTTTTGTATATAGAATAATTTCTAATAAATAGTTAGTATTTCATACTAATTCAATAAAAACTTACGATATATGGGGAACCTGAAAATGTATTTGGCTATCTTAACTTTTGTGTTAAGTTTTTCCTTAAATGCAGTCGAAAAACCAAAGTTTATTTCTTTAAAACAGAAGTTTATTGCTAGTAGTAATCTTGTAGAAGATGAATATGGATATATTCTGATATCAAAAAATGATGGAATATATAAGTACGATGGATCTGATTTTCTGTATACTTCGTTTGAGAGTGTAATAGGAGAACAGGCACTTAAAGACAGAGGGTATAAGATTGTAAAGGATAATAATCACAACTTATGGGTCACGTCATATGGAGGGATTCTTGCAAGAAAAAATAAGGAAGGGAAGTACAATATATATAGTAAGAAAGGTGAGTTTAAAAGTCGTAATGAATATATTACTCAAGTTTTACCCAATAATAATGAAGTATGGTTTTCTTCTTCTTTAGGATCAGTTTATAAGTACAATCAAGAGCTAGATAAAGTAGATAGTATTTTTTCGATTCCATCAAACAACGGGAAAATTCAAGGTATTACAAGTTTTGCAATTTCGGGAACAACAATATTGTTGGCAAGTGAGATAGGAAATCTGTATAGTTATGATTTGAAAAGTAAAGATATTAGCGAGATAGATTTTTTGGATTTGGAAATGAATCAACATCTGGGAGTTGTAATCGATAAAAATGATAATTTCTGGATTAGTACTGAGGTAAATGGAGTTTTTAAAATAAATCCTGAAGATAATATTCCTATACAGTTTTATTACCCTAAAAAAAATAGTGTCTCATCAAAAAACTACCCTTTGTTTATTTCTATTTATTGCGATAGTAAAAATAATATATGGCTTGGTACTGATGGGGATGGGCTTTATTCTATTAATACAGGTAATGGTAGTATTGTTAATTATAAAAAAGACGATTATAATCGATTTTCTATTAGCACAAATACAATATTGCATATTTATGAAGACACGCATCAAAATATGTGGTTCGTTGGTAAAATGGGGAAAATCGACGTGCTATCCGGAGTAAGTAATAGAATAGGTTATCATAGTGGTCACAGTAATAATATAGCTATGCGTGTTTTATCTGTGCTAAAAGCACAAGATTCTACTATATGGATTGGAAGTGATGGATATGGATTAAATAGGTATAGATCTGAAGATAATTCTATTCAGTATTCGCCGGAGTCTAAAGGAGATAAATATTTTGCGGGACAATATATACAAGGTTTAAAAGAAGATAATAATGGGAATATATGGGTAGCTACGTATAAAAATGGTTTGTGGCTTTTTGATAATATAAAGAGTGTCTTCAAAAAAATAAAAACACAAGATAGTCAGGGGAATTATTCGAAGGATATAAGATCTCTATATATAGATTCGAAAAACAGAATTTGGGCAGCGAGTGGATTGTCTGTAAATGTGTACTCTGAGAAAGGAAAGATTTTGGCGATTTTCGATAACAAAAGCCATGGGATGAAAGGTGTAATATGTAATAATATTTGTGAAGATGAAAACAAAAATATTTGGGTCTCTATTCAAAAGGGAGGCTTATTTAGTTTTAAGGAAAATGATGAAAATATAAGTCAATCTCATTTTGAGCAGAAGCAGTATTTTGATTTTGATGCAGATTTAAAGAGTCAGGAAATAGATTACATGGTGTCGGATATGCAAGGTTCTTTATGGATGTCTACCAGTGAGGGGTATATAAATAAATACAATATTAATGAAGGAACATTTCTATCATTAAAAAAAGAAAGTGCTTTATACGGAATTAATGTTAGTGCCATATTGATTGATGATGAAAGTAATTTATGGTTGAGTTCTAGAAAAGGAATTCACAATTATAATATCAAGACTAAAGAACTGAAATCGCATTATGATTTCGACGGCTTGCAAGGAAATTCCTTTGTACCTAGAAGTGCATATAAAGATAATGATGGCATGTTGTATTTTGGAGGAGATAATGGTATGAGTTTTTTCAGGCCTTCTGAAATGAAAAAGGATCATAAAGTAGCCAAATTATTTATTAACAGTATTGATATATTAAATAAACCGGGGAAGAGTATTATTCCTGATCAATTGTGGGGAAATATAGAAGATGTAGAGCAGTTATCTCTTAAGGCGAATCAATCATCTTTTTCTTTCGAGTTTTCGGCAATAAGTAACGTGTTAAATACAAATTATAACTACTCGTATAAATTAGAAGGTTTTGATGATTATTGGATAAAACCTAAAAGGGAAAATATAGCCAGTTATACAAATATTCCAGCCGGAGACTATGTTTTTAAGATAAGAGCCGGATCTAAACAGGGACTTTGGGACGTAGGCGAAAGAAGTATAAAAATAAATATAAAGCCGGTTTGGTGGCTTAGTAGTGTGGCATATGTTTTTTACGCATTAATAATTGCATTGATATTATATGCTGTCTTTTTATGGACAAGCTTAAAAAACAGACTTCAAAATGAAGCATGGGAAAATAAAAAGGAGAAGGAACTTCACTCAATGAAGATGTCTTTTTTCGCCAAAATGTCTCATGAAATACAAACACCTTTAACCTTAATTTTAGGACCGATAGACGAGATGCTTGACAGGGCACAGGTAAATAAAAATCAACTATTGACTCAGAGATTAACGATTATTAAAAATAATGCCGAGCGCTTATCGCGTATAGCTAATGATTTAATGACAGTGCGTAATCACGAATTAGGAATAGTGAAAATTCAGGCGAGCAATAATGATATAATTGCCGATATGAAAAAAATAGCGTTGGCATTTGAGCAGCAGGCTCGTTTTAAAAACATAGATTTTAGTCAGTTGTATGAAGAGGAAGAAATAAAACTATGGTATGATAAGGATAAGTTAGAACACGTTTTTTACAATCTTCTGTCAAATGCGTTTAAGTTTACTCCATCCGAAGGAAATGTTAAGATAAGTGTTTTTAGGATAGAAGGTAGAAATGAGATTAAGATTTCTGTTAGTAATTCGGGTTCTGAAATTTCGGAAAAGGAGTTGAAGCAGTTGTTTAAACTATTTTATCGAACAAAAAAAGGTGCATCAATAAGTAAGGGAACTGGTATTGGATTAGCCTTTGCTAAGGAGATGATTGATAAGCATAAAGGAGATATAGAAGTAGAATCGTCGTTAGAAACAGGTACCAAATTTACGGTTACCCTTTCTACAGATGATAATTTGTTAGGCGATGATGAAAAAGTATATCAGGAAGAACGAGAATATCAAACTGAATTGTCTTCAAAAACAGAATCGGATATTAAGGAGATTGAAAGTAGTGATATGGATAAAAAACACACTCTCCTTGTTGTAGAAGACAATGTAGAGATGCAAATATTTCTGAAAAGTGTATTGGAAACTAAATACAAAATTCTGCTGGCAGAAAACGGTAAAGCCGGAATAGAGATGGCCGAAAAGAACCATCCCGATTTAATAATAAGCGATATAATGATGCCCGTTATGGATGGAATGGAAATGGGGAAACATTTGCAGGGTAAAAAATCAACATCGCATATTCCTATTATTATGCTTACTGCAAAAAACTCTGTAAAATATAAGATAGACGGATTGGAAATAGGAGTGTTAGAGGTAATGCGAAAGCCTTTTAGTTCTAGTGAATTACATCTAAAAGTCAAGAATGTTCTGGAACAGCGTGAAAGAATAATATCGAGATATAAAAAAGATGTAATAAGTTCTAAAGGTAGTGTTGAGGTGAAGTCGAAAGACGATATATTTCTTGAGAATCTTGTAAAGCATCTTAATGATAGGCTGGAAGATCCGGATTTTAAACTTGAGGAGTTGTCGAATTCAATGAATATGAGTTATTCGGTTGTTTATCGCAGATGTAATGAGGTAACAGGTAAAACATTGGTCGAATTTGTGCGAACACTTAAGCTGCGCAGAGCCGCTGTTCTGATTTTAAACAACGGGTATAATATTTCGGAAGCTTCTTATATGGTAGGCTATAAAGATTCAAAATATTTTACAAAGTGCTTTAAGGATGAGTTTAGTATTACACCGTTTAATATGAAAAAGGAGAAGAATTCAAATGGACTGGAGGAAACATTAAGTAAATATGAGCTAAGCGATGATTCGGTACATGTGTAATAACCAAAAGGGTTTGATGAATTAATTAGGTTAATCAAATATCTATACAGCCTTTGTATCGATCTGATATAGATTGATAATTAAAAACATCTTCCATTATTTTTTTAGAGGTATAATATCCTAATAGAATGTGTTTTCGGCTTATGTAAAGAAAATTGTAGATGTAGTAAAGTTCCTTTCTGTTGTTCGGGATTTTACTTTCATTTCTATTTATTAATTCTAATATATCAGATGTTTCCTTAGGTGTGATATTGAAATATTGATCGATGAGATGTTTGTATTCTTTTGGGAATCCTTTTTTTGCATCTTTGTTATATAACAATTCAAATTTATTTATAAAGGCTTCAGCACCCAGTCTGAATATTTGTTGTTCTTCAGGC
>JBDLIN010000214.1:0-6652 GCA_039714835.1 Bacteroidota bacterium
TCTTCTGCATATTTAACAATTTCTTTTATCTCTTCCTGAGTATAGTAACCGCCATATCGCTGATCATCAATTTGATCAGTTTTTTCAATTTGTGTCCCTTTTCTCCATGCACCAATTTCAGTTAATCGAGGATACTTCTTAATTTCTATTCGCCAGCCTTGATCTTCAGTTAAATGCCAATGGAAAGTATTTAACTTGTGCATTGCAATATAGTCGATATACTTTTTAATAAATGTTAAAGGAAACATGTGGCGGCAAACATCAAGATGCATTCCTCGCCATTTGAAACGAGGTTTATCTTTGATCTCTACCGATGGTATTGACCAACTGATATTCTCAACTTTTTTATTCCCATAAATTTCTTTTGGCAGAAGTTGAAATAGAGTTTGTACTCCGTAGAACAGTCCGTGTGGTGTTCCACTAACAACAATTTTATCCTTGTCGCTTTCGAGAATATAACCTTCAGAACCGAGAGATGTCTCTAAATTTTTATCAGTGAATATTATTAAGTTATTTTTCTTCTCAGATGAATTTATAATCTTAATTGAATGTCCACTTACACTATTAAATTGATTGACAAAATAATTAACAACATCATTCACTCTTGGATTATCTGAATCAATTAATACTTTCGTATTTTCTGTAAATATAAATTGATCGCCTTTAACTTCAACTTCTAACGGTTCTGGTATTATACTTAGGTTTGATTCTTTCCTACCACATCCGATAATAAGAAAAAGTACAAAAAGAATAATTAGATGTTTTAATATGTCTTTGTAATGAAGTTTCATTTTTTACTGCCTCTCAAGTTTTATTTTTTACTTCATGATTTCCTTTTTATTTTAATAAAGTCTGCAATCAATTGGATCACTGCAGAAAACTTCAATACCTGAATATTACTTCTACTTATCAAAGAAAAACTTATCCGCTGGGATCCTCTGTTTCTCCGTATTCGGTCCTTCGTACAACAATTCCAAACCCTTTCCTCCGCCAGCTTGAAAATATTCTACTCTAATTTTATGCTTTCCTTTTGTGAGATTTATTTCACCTTTGCTTCCAGAGAATCCATGCAATCCATCAGAATCAACAATTAAATCGCCATCAATATATAGCTTGCTCCCATCATTAGAATTCAAATAGAATTTATAAACTCCGCTGGAAATTATTTTCAATTCTCCTGAAAATACAATCCCAAACTGATTATCAAGATCTGCAAATTCATTTAGATCAATATTAGAAACTTTTCCAACTTTTATATATTCTAATTTTTTAAAGTCAGGAAGTTTTTCCCATTTACCCAGATAGTATTTATAATTAAGACCATTATTAAGGGAATCAATAAAAACAATTTGGCTTGTTCTTGAATAACCCGGTTTTACATCATGTTTAAAAACTTTCGCTTTTATAGTTGTACTCTGTTTCAGAATAAATGAATTGTTATATAATGTTGAATTTTCATTTGGCTCACTACCATCAATAGTATATCTAATTTCAGCATTAGGAGAATATTGATAAATTCTTATTGATAAAGAATCCGATGTGTATAATATAGAATCAGATGGCTCAATTACCGGAATTGAGAGCATGGGATTTCTTAGAAATTCATCAATGTTTTTTGAAACAAATATATATTCTCCGGATGGAACTTCATAATGTGAATACATTCCATCAATCCCGATAAAATCTGCGTTTGAGTTATCAACAGTTATTCTTTCAGCCTTATTCCCTAATACATAGATGGAAGCAGTAGTATTTGGAGGAATTGATATAGACAGTTTATAATCATCTTTCTCTAACTCCCAGTTACTTATTATCATACCATAATCAGAAGAGTAAGAAGTATTCACAAAATTTAAATCAGTGACAATATTAGGTTTTATTATTATATGTCTGTATCCTGGATTTTTAGGATCTGGGTTTATGCCTCCCAATCCTTGATAGAACCATGCAGTCACACTTCCAAACATTGGATGACTGTGAGAATCCTCCCCTGTCCAAGTCTCCCACAAGGTTGTAGCTCCTCTTTCAATATTGTACCCAAAACTTGGATAATCTCTTCGATTCATTACAGTGTATGCTAAATCAGGTCGTCCGTATCTTGTGAGCACTTCTAACAAATATGGAGTTCCCATCATTCCTGTATCAAAATGACCCTTTGTATTTATTTCAATATGTTGAACAAGAGTTTGGAATACATTATTAACCATTTCCTCAGGGACTAAACCAAAGGCTAAAGGAAATACATTCGCTCCTTGTCTTCCAATAGAATAGCTAAATTCTTTAATGTTCAAATATCTTTTATTAAAAGATTCTTTCAGTTCCTTAGCAGTTTCTAAAAACAAATCTGCTTCAGCTTTTTTCCCTATTACTTCTGCTATTTGAGCGGCTAATGATAAATCGTAATAATAATAGGCAGAACTAACAAAAGAGGGTGGTATTTCAGTAACATCAGGAGGAACCCATTCTCCAAGATCCCAAGTATTTTTTTTATTTATATATATTAGTCCATCTTTATCAGTCCTGTTCTTAAGATAATCAATATATTGTTTCATACCACTGTAATGTTCCTCAAGTATTGCAACATCCCCATAATATAAGTACATATACCAAGGAATAATCACAATTGCAGAACCCCAAGCAACTCCCCCACCTCCACTATGATAAGGAATCGTGTTAGGTACATACCCAGTTTTTTTATTCTGGCCATCCGAAATATCATTTATCCATTTTGTAAAAAAACTTTTCATGTCAAAGTTATAAATCGCTGCTTGTGCAGATATTTGACCATCACCTGTATAGCCGCGACGTTCGCGGTGAGGACAGTCACTCGGAACTCCTCCATGCATGTTTCCCAGTTGAGTTTTTCTATAATCGTATAATATTCTATTAAATAATTCATTTGAGGACTCAAACGTTCCAGCTGATTCAACATCTGTATTAACAATTCGGCCTTCTATATTATCTATATCAAATTCTACAGATGAACTTTCAATATCAACATAACGAAACGAATGCCATGTAAATCGCGGTTCCCATTCTTCATTTCCCTCACCTTTTAATATATAAGTATCAGACTGTTCATAAGAATTACCATTATCCTCAAAATAAGTTAACTTTATTTCATCTCCCCTATTACCACTTATTTTAAGCTTAATCCAACCAGAAAACATAGTTCCAAAGTCATAACGATAAACACCTTTTTTACGTTCTGAAATTGAAACTGGTTTAATTGTGCTGATCACCCTATCTGGGGGAGACATTTGAGCACGCAATTCTCCTTCTGGAGCACGTACGAGTTTTGCGTTTTTCCATTTACTATCATCAAAATCATTATGATGCCACTCTTCTTCAAGCCGTGCATCATAAATTTCACCATGATAGAGATTATTGTCTACTATAGGACCGTTACCGATTTTCCATGATTTATCACTTATTACAATTTGCTTTTTCCCATCTGTTTCTTCAATTTCAAATTGAGCAATAAACCGAGGAGTATCAAAATACAATGGAAGATACTCGCTTCTTTCTGTTTGATAGTACCAACCATTCCCTAGAACAACTTCAACTTTATTTTCTCCCTTTTCTAAATATTTGCTTATGTCGTATGTTTCGTATAAAACACGAGTTGACATATTCGCAATTTTACCATTCTCAAAACTGTTGAACTGTCGCTTATCGTAGTTTGTTTGATTTGGTGAGAGGAGATGATCTCCAACCTTTTCTCCATTAATATACAATTCATAATAACCCAAACCGCTTATATAAACACGAGCACTTCTAATGTTGTTTTCTACGACAATATTTTTACGGAAATAAGGTGCAGGATTTTTCTGTCCAGCTTTTACCTTGTGATTTTCTTCTTTCCCAATCCAACTAGCTTTCCATTCCGATTTATTTAAGAGTGCCATTTCCCATGATGATATTTCACTCCATGAAGATGCTAAATTATTTTGGTCCCACACTTGAACTTTCCAATATCCTTTTTGACGAGATAGTAATTCGATTCCATCATACTCTATTTGCGTCGATCGATCAGAGAATACAGTATCGCTATCCCAAAGATCTCCAATATTATTTTCCAAATTTACTTGAGTAGTAGAAACTAATATTCTATATGCTTTCTGCTTAATATTATATTCATCAGTTTTTAGTCTCCAACTTAAACGTGGAGCTTTAATATCTATCCCAAGTGGATTTTCTAAATACTCACATTTTAAATCAACTACTTCAACCTTTTTATTTATTGAACAGGAAAATAGAATTGATATTATTGTAAATAGTATTAATGTTTTAATAAATGGATTCATAAAGTTGATATTCAGATAGTGTGATATATAGTCACTTTTATTTTTAAACCACAATTTAATTCCAGACCTTTTTTATTTGAGAAAATAATTTTATGATAAAATTAGACAATCGTTTGTGTTAATGCAAAAAATTTTCAATTTATTTTTATGTTTATCCTAGATAATTCATGATTAATAATTCTAAAACGATTTTTAAAAGAGAACTTGCCTTAGAACTCCTAATTTCTTATTTTCGACTGTACACATATAGCAAACGTTTGCATTATACTACAAACGTTTGCTTTATATTCGTAAATATTTTGAATTTCACTAGATATTTACATGCTTTAATATTTTATTTATTATTTATGGAGAATTCGGTTCTGAAAAAACATAGTCTATATACTATATATTTATTTATATCTTTTTTATTTATCGCCTCTTTTATAAATGGATATTCGACTTCAGAATATTTTCCTATTAGTAGTGAAAGCTCTCCAAAATTTTCACTTGACATTAGCTATTTCATGGGATCCCAAGGACATACACAAATTGAATTATACTACTCCATTCCTTCAAGTGAATTAATTTTTAAAAATATATCTGATAATATTTTATCCACTATTTCTATTTCTGTAAAAGTTACTAACTCGAGTAATGAAGTTATATTGAACAACTCTATAATTAAAAAATTGCGGGTTAATTCAATTGAAAAAACAAAGGATAGTAGAAATGGATTAATTGACCAATTGGTAATCGATCTTCTTCCCGGTGATTATAATTTGGAAATGAAAGTAACTGACGAAAATTCAAATTCTGAAAGTAATATCTCAAGTTCATTAAAAGTGCCTTCTTTTGATAATACTCTAGACGTTAGTACAATTCAATTCGCCTCTCTTATTTCTTCAAATAAAAATAATAGATCCTTCATTAAGGGAAATAAATTGGTGGTTCCAAACCCATCACGTAAATATAATTACGGTACGTCTTTACTATATGTATATTATGAAATATATAATCTTCTGATCTCTGCTACTGACAGCCAATCAGTTTTTAATTCAAGTTTATTGGTTTCTAATCAATTTGGAGATTCACTTATATATACTAAACCACAAACAATAATTTTTCCTGGCACTTCCTGTATTCAGACAAATAATTTAGACATTCGAGACTTGGAACCCGGAAATTATTGGATATCCGTTTTAATAACTGACCTTTCAACTAGCCAACCAATTGTTGGAAAAAGCAAATTTACTATCAGTGATCCTCTATTAACTGAAGAATCATTTCCGATGACAGAAGAGGATATTGAAAAATATAGAGATCAAATTAAATATTTCGCTTCCCAAAATGAATTGGATTTATATGACAGACTGAACAGTGAAGGAAAAAGAAATTTTCTAATCAAATTTTGGCGTTCAAGAGATTACAATTTAGAAACACCAGAAAATGAATTTATGTTGGACTCTTTCGCAAGAATAAATTATGCGAATAAGAATTTTAAAAATGGATTAAACAGTGATATGGGACGAGTATTTATAATCTATGGACAACCAGACGAAATTGAAAATAGACCAATGAATACGAATATGAAACCATATGCTATCTGGGATTATTTTTCAACCGGAACTGGTAAACAGCGATTTATTTTTGTCGATAAAAGTGGAAATCAAATTTATACATTAGTTCATTCTACTGTTGAGACAGAAATTAAAAATTACAATTGGATGAATGAAGAAGTCCAACAGTAATTTAATTATGATAATAATAACTAAATAACAAATTACTTATTAATTAACAATTTGAAATCTAGGAGGATTCAAAAATAACACAAACAAGCTAAGATGTCTTATTTAGACATTAATTTTAATTAATTATTTAAACACGGAGGCAATAATGATATTTATTACGAATAGGTCTATTAGGAAACTCCTCCTATTTGTTTTGGCTGCTCTTGTAGCCCTTCCTATCAGTTTATTTGCTGGTACAACAGGAAAAATATCAGGTAAAGTTATTGATGCTAAAACTGGTGAACCACTCGAGGGAGTAAACATCCTTATTCTAAACACACAGATGGGTGCTGCAACTGACCAAGATGGTTTCTTTTATATCTTGAATGTTCAACCCGGAGAATATTCTGTGCGAGCATCAATGATCGGATATACTTCTGTAGTACAACAAGATGTTAGAATATCTGCAGACCAAACAACTGCTCTTGATTTTACTCTTTCAGATGAATCAATAGAAGCAGAAGAAGTTGTAATTACTGCTACACGACCTTTAGTTGAAAAAGGTGTTGCTGCTAGTCAGGCAATTACCACAACTGAAGAAGCTATGGCTATGCCGGTTAGCGATATTATGGATGC
>JBDLIN010000215.1:0-6589 GCA_039714835.1 Bacteroidota bacterium
GAAGGATTAACATTTGTATTAACTTCTTTCATTGTAGGTGCATTGGGATGGCAGATGGGATTTATTGTACCTGGAATGATAGCAATGGGTGTGGCTTTCATTCTGTTCTTAACACTGCAAGATAGACCACAGACATACGGTTTACCACATGTAACAGATTACACAAATGATTATACTGCTGGTAAACCAAGTACCAAACCTACTTGGGAATTACAAAAAGAGATACTTAAAAGTAGAGTTGTTTGGCAGATCGGGCTTGCAGCAGCACTATTATATACTGCTCGCTATGCAATCCATAGTTGGGGTCCGTTTTATTTCCAGGAAGCAAAAGGTTTTTCAATGGAAGAAGCCGGCTGGTTAATGGGCTTAAATACTATGTTTGGTCTTCTTGGAGCAATGTCATCAGGTTTTGTTTCGGACAAGGTTTTTAAATCAAAAAGAAATATACCAACAGCTATTTATGGTTCTCTTTTAATAGCTGGCCTAGTAATTATGTTTGCTGCACCTCCGGGACACGTTTGGATTGATGCTGTTGGTTTAGGACTTTTTGAATTTGCATTGGGTGGCTCTTTAGTTTTTCTTGCTGGTTTAATTGCCGTTGATGTATTTTCTAAGAAAGCAACTGGAGCTGTTAAAGGAGTTATAGGGCTATTCAGTTACGTTGGTGCTGCTACTCAAGATTGGGTTAGTGGTGTTTTAATTGATTCAGGAAAAACAATAGAGAATGGTATTGAAACATATGATTTCACTTATGCATTTTACTTCTGGATTGGTGCAGCTGTATTATCATTGATTGCAGCTCTTTCTGTTTGGAATGTAAAATCTAAGGCATAAATTTTTGCGCTTAGTATGCTGTGAAAATTATAATAATTAAAAGTATATTAATATTCATTAAAATAGGAGACATATTATGAAAAGAAAAACAATGTTGTTATTGATGTTTATTGTTTTTCTGTTTTTATCAAACTTAGTCTTTTCTCAAGAGAAAGATAAAAGACTGACGTTTGCAACTGAAAGCGGATTAGGTATTCAGTTCAGCGGTGAAGTTGAACTTGAATATATCAATGTTGAAGGACAAGGAGGTTTTGCAAATAAGGATTTAACTTTCCAGAAAGTAAAAACACGTAGCCCCCATATTCGTATTGATAAGGCAATATTTGCCCCAACGATTTTTTATGGTGAGAACTTAACATATAAAATCGAACTTGGGTATAATGATACAAAAGCACTTGTAGATAAACACTATGCAAGACTAAAAGTACCTGCAATTAATTCATTGTTTGAGCTTGGTAAAAATCGTCCTATGATAAAAACAGACCGATTAACAGAAGGATATCCACTAGTTGGAACCGCATTTTGGAAAGGACGTGAATACCACCTTACAGCAAAATCAGAATTTCCAATTTCAGAGAATTTTAGTCTGAATGGTGGTTTATCTGCTGCAATGAAAAGACCTTTAGGTACTGATGACCTTGCAGAAGACAAATCTTTTAAGACAATAGTCTATGATGATTACGACGTGAAAGATGGTCAGACTACTGAATATGGTATAATGGGTGGACTTGAAGCACTTGGATTTTATGCGACTGGTTGGTATTTTATGGGTGAATTAATCGACGATTTTGACTGGAAAATTCAACTATCTCAAACTCTATCAGATTATGATAATCTTGCTGCAGAAGTTGGGAAACCTGTTAATGATATGACTCATTACTGGTACGGAGGTCGAGTTGGCTTTGACCGTTGGGGATTAAGAGCTAGAGCTGAATATATAAATGGACAGGATGGAGTGTTACCTCGTGACGGCTGGTATGTAGAAGGTTCTTATATTATGGATGTATCAAACTTTTTACCAATTAACTCTATTACAGCACTTGCTAGATACGACGAATTATATGTTAGAAATATTCTGCCACGCATGGGAGAAACTGAAAGCTGGGATCGTCAGATGGCGACTCTTGCTTTGATAGCAGATCTCAATAAATATATCTTTCTGAAAGTTGAATACTATATGCTTGAAGAAGATATGAACACAGATGAAAATGGTTTAATTACCAATGATGAAGTTTTAGATGATCAATTATTAATTCAATTACATTTCACATTCTAACTAACTAAACCCTAACATTTCCTAAGGAGGAAAAATATGAAAAAGTTATTATTATCAATGTTAAGTGGAGTCATTATGGTAAGTCTTCTTTTTACTGCCTGTAATGATGAAGAAACTATTGTTGATCCACCGGTAACATATGATGAATTCAAAATCGAAACAGTAATGTCGTTGGCTACTGGAACAGATGCCAATCCTGAGATTATTCGTATGGTTCCAGGTAGCGACAATCAAGCAGTTTTCGTTTCTTCGGCTATTAACAAACTTACAGTTGTCGATTACACACCTACAGAATTCTCGTTTGGTCAAACCTATGCTTTAGATCCGGGTTCAGCCACTGCTGAGATGACATCTCTTGATGTTTCTCCTGTAATTGGTGGAGAAAATTATGTTGCAGTTTGTGTTGCAGAAGTTGACTGTACTCCTGGTTGGATATTGCTCGTAAAATTAAGTGATGGATCAATTGTTAAAAAAGTTGAAAATATTGGTTATAATCCTGATGGCTGTGCATTTACAAAAGATGGAAAATTCTTAATTGTTGCCTGCGAAGATGACCGTGAAGATAGATCATGTAAACCAGCTGATAGACATGGCGGTAGTGTATCTATAATCGATTTAAGTAATGGTGTTGCTAATGCAACATTAACTCAAGATTATAAAGTAGATTGGGCTGAAGATTCTGAACCAGAACACTGTGAAACTTCTGCAGATGGTACAGTAGTAGTATCAGTACAAGAAACAAGTCAAATTATGATCTTTAATGCAAATGATGCTCCATTAGATGAATCTAAAATTACAATTGTTGATCTTCCAGCAGATGCCGGTGGTACAGAAGCTGAACCAGATGGTCTATATATTTCACCTGATGGTACAATGGCTCTTCTTTCAAATGAAAGAAACGGAACTCTACAAATGATGAGTTTACCTGATGGTGCTCTTTATGGTAATCCATATATAATTGAAGACGATCTTCCAGATGGATGGCAAGTAGATGATAGAAAAACTAAAAAGAGAACTGAACCTGAAGAATGTTCATTAATTGAAAAAGATGGTAAACTTTATGCAGTTCTTGCGTTACAAGAATCTCATGCAGTTGTTGTATATGATGTAACTGATCCTGCAAATCCAGTATTTGACTCAATGGGAGAAGCTGGCATCGGTTGGGAAGAAGATAATGCTATGGAAAAAAGTGAAATCGGTTCAGAAGGTTTGGGTGCTCATCCTACTAACGGAATCGTTTTCAGTGCAAACGAAAGAGAAGGTAGTATTACTATGCTTAGAGCTCAATGGGCTGTTACTGAATAATTATTTTATGGTGTGGCTATCTCTTTTGAGATAGCCCTCCGTTTTTTATCCCTTTACTTTTAACTAATCTTCAGGTTTCGAACAATGAATTTTTTATTTAAATCGTTTATGCTTGCTTTATTATTTTCTATCGTTTACTTCTCTCAAGAAAACAATACTCAAAATCCTCAAGACCTAACATCGAAAATTCATCCATTGGGTATCGCGCCAAATCCACAAAACGGTTATGGTAATGGTACAAATCAATTAGCACAACCAGATGATGTTGAGTATTTA
Organism: Bacteroidota bacterium; assembly: GCA_039714835.1. Taxonomy (GTDB): domain Bacteria; phylum Bacteroidota; class Ignavibacteria; order Ignavibacteriales; family Melioribacteraceae; genus SZUA-22. The sequence goes on from JBDLIN010000215.1 coordinate 3,692, forward strand.
AAAGATGGTTCAATTTTAGTGTCTGATGTAAACAATAACAGACTTCAGTTATACTCTAATGTTGGTGAATTTGTTAAGTCAATAAACGCAGAAGATATGCACTTAAAAGGTGAAATTACACCTACAGGCTTAGCTCAAGATGCTGAAGGAAATATTTATATTTCTTGCGAAGGAGCTGGAGTAATTGTAAGATTAAATCCCGATTTATCCTTCGATCAATTCATTGGTAAGTTTTGTGATATCAAAGACACTGAATACTATTGCCCCGAAAATGATAACTGTCTTATTAAACCTCAAGGTCTAGCTGTATCTGCAAAAGGAGATGTTTTTGTTATAGATATGGAAAAATCTTTCAGACGCGGATATGACGGGAGCATAAGAAATTTCGGATTTCGAAAATTTAAGAAAACTGTAGAAAACGGAACTACTAAATATGTTTACGATAGAGATTTTGCTACTACTCAAGAAATCACTAAAGTTATGCGAAAAAGTGAAGGTATGGCAATCAATGAATCTAAGGGAATATTATTCATAGCTGAAGAAAAACCATTACCGACAGAATTCGGCAATAAAGAGAAATACCGTTACATTGCTGCTTTCGATTTGAAAACTGGAAAATACCAAGAAAAATTATTTGGTGTTACATTTAAGGATGGTAAAATCGTTTCAGGCATTTTTAAAAATTCTGTTGAAGGTGTAGCAGTTTTTGAAAATTTACTATTTGGTGTTGACGAAAAAGCCGGTAATGTTAAAATATTTGATATAGAAACCGGAGAGTCAAAAGGATTTTTCGGGAAAGCTGCATACTATTACTGCGATGATGAGTCAGACTGTGTAATTGAAGGAACAAATTATAATGAACAAACAATAATTGCCGGTACTGCCCTTCCCCACTTGAAAAATGATTGGCAAAAAAGTGAATTGGCTTCTCCTGATGGAATCATTGTAACTCAATTATCTGATGGGAAAAAACGCTTAGCCGTTGTTGATCAATGGAATATGCGTATTGTGATTTATGACCTAGATCAAATTCTTAATTTGATTGATTAACTGCAATTTGTTTTAATTTGATAATTTTAATAGGTGTTATGTTAATGGTCTTTTTAAAAAGTAATAAAAGTTCGAGCTTATTCTTAATTGTATTGAGTGGAATTATAATTATGCTTTTTACTGGAGCTAAACATAGTGATTTAGATAAACAAATAAATCATGGTATTGATTCTACTGGAGAAAAGCATGATAAAAATCCAAGATTTGTCAAATGGCGACCTCATCCATGGCATGGATTAGAAGTCGGTGAAAATGCACCGGATATTGTTAATACGTATATTGAAATTACACCATTCGACTATATTAAATATGAAGTTGATAAACTAACAGGTTATCTTAAAGCTGTTAGACCAAATAAAACTTCAAGCCAATCACCAACACTGTATGGATTTATTCCTAAAACATATTGTGACAGACGTGTTAGAGATTTATCTCCGAACTCTACCAAGGGTGATGGTGATCCTTTAGATATTTGTATAATTAGTGAACGACCTATCGCAAAATCTGAAATATTACTTAGTGTGAAAGTTATTGGAGGTTTGCAAATGGTAGATCATGGAGAAGCTGATGATAAAATAATTGCAGTTCTTGAAAATGATATTGCTTGGCAAACAGCCAAAGATATTGATGATATACCAGAAATAATGATTGAAAGATTAAGACATTTTTTCCTAACATACAAATATGTTCCTGGCGAAAATAATCCAAGTGTAAAAATTGATAAAGTCTACAATAGAGAACATGCGTTAAAGGTTATTGAAGCTTCAATGCAAGACTATGAAGAAAATTTCGGAGAATAATTTATATGTTAGTAATTTCAAAAGTTAAAATTATATCTCACTATATTTTTTTTATCTTTTTCTTTATAATTTCTCTTATTGCTTTTAGCTGCACAGAAAAATCTCCTACTGATATTGATCCTCCAGAACAAACCGAACCAAAATTAGAACTAATTTCAAGTTTTAATTTACAAGTTGATGAACCCTCAGGTCTATGCTTTTCACTAGATATGGAAAGTCTTTGGACAGTTAGCGATAATACCCGGAAAGTTTATAAAATTGATTTGACTGGCAAAACACAAAAAACTCTTTCCTATACTGGCAATGACCTGGAAGGAGTCGCAATCAATCCTAAAGATTCAACAATTTGGGTAGCAGAAGAGAATTTATCCCAAATAGTGCAACTAGATACATTAGGTAATGAGCTAAACAGAATAACGGTCACAGGTGCCGGTGGTGGCAGCGGACTCGAAGGAATAACAATAAATTCTGCAAATAATCATTTTATTCTCCTTAAAGAAAAAAATCCAGGTGTTTTAATTGAATTAGATGAAGAATTTAATTTATTAGAATATAAACGTATTTCATTTGCTAACGATTATTCTGGAATTTTTTACGAATCACAAAATCAGCATTTGTGGATTGTCAGTGATCAGAATGAAAAGGTATATAAATGTGATATGGAGGGTGTTGTACTAATTGAATATCCAATTGATGTTGATAAAGCAGAAGGTATTGCTGTGGATATTAATAACGACCTAGTTTATGTTGTTAGTGACGATACGGAAAAGCTTTATGTCTTTGAGATAATTGATATTTAAAAATAAATTATAAAACCCTGCTGTTCATTGAATAGTACATCTTCGCATAGTTAACTACACATATTTAAAACTTATCCTCATTATTCCCGTCAAAATAAGTGAATATTTTTGGCATGCAATTAGATTACCAAATTATTTTGGGGAGGAGTTATGAAATCGAGATTTGGACTTTTATTACTATCCATCTGCTTTGTTACAATAGGTTGTTCAGCACCAACAGTTTTTAATTTAGAGACAACTGATAGCGA
>JBDLIN010000216.1:0-6512 GCA_039714835.1 Bacteroidota bacterium
CAGTCGGTGGTTAGTTGGCAGTTAATAATAAAAATGAATATTTGACTAAAGCCCATATATTTAGGGCTAAATTCCGATATCGAAATTGTACCAAAAAAACACCCTGACTGAAGACAGTGCAAAATGATGTTTACATCTGAGCCATCTGATATTTGGGCAGAATCCTGCAGTAAACCTGTCTACCATACCTAATCTTTGAAATCCGGCAGGCAGGTTCAGTGTAAATAAAAAATCCCCCGCCAAAGACGAGGGATTTATGAAGGTATAAGTGTCTAATTTAAAAACTACATACTTACATCAAAAGTAGTTGTTTCTGACTCACCAAAGGCACCGCCAGATACAATTTCTGTATTGTTATAGATCAAACTATAGCTATTTGTTCCATCCCCATAAGCATCGTAGATTGTAAAAGTATATGTTCCATCTTCTAAACAGAATGCTTTAGAAAAAGAAGTTTGTCCAGCATATGATCCAATTTCAGCAGAGGCAACAGTGTTATTGTCAGAATCCAATAATTCCCAGCCAGTTTCTTCAGGCCAATCATCAAACGTAATGTTTAATATCACTTCGTTTAAAGGGCATACCTGTTTTATATTTAGGGTAATTCTCTCTCCAATGAATAGTCCATCAGTTGGTTCGATCTCTAATACCAGAGTTTCTCCTTCTTCACCAATGTTCAAATCTGAAATAGTGACAGGGATTATACCTATATTAGAATTTGCAGGCACTGTTACCGATGAAGGGATATCATAAGAGGCAGGATCTGCTGATGATAAGTCTGCTGATACATTAATATTAAAAGTTCTGTCAACACCAGATGTCTTAGTAGTATATATTTTAATATCATTTGTGGTAGTACCATTTAATTCAACTCCAAAATTGTAAGAAGAGCTTTCGAAAGTAACATAATCGATTGTTTCGTCGTCATCTTCACAACTGTTGAATACTATGAATGGTATTGTAATCAGTAATAAAAAGGCTATTTTTTTCATAATTTTTATTATTTTTAAAAGATGCAAACCACCTCAAACGAGGTGGTTTAAATATTTCTAGTTATCTATGAAAGGATTGTTTTGAATTTCACTTTGAGGTATTTCAAAAGTTAATCTATCATCATCATAAGAGATTGATGTTCCAACATCTGATAGGTGATTTGATCCTCTCGAAATTGAGGCTTTATTCCTTTTCATGGCAAGATAACTCTTACCTTCACCCCATAATTCTATTCTGGTTTGTAAATAAATTTCATCAAGGAGGGCTTGACCAGATAATGCATCTGCATAGGATGCATCAGGTAATCTTTGTTCCAATAAAGCTTTCAGACTGTTTTTGGCAGTAGCTTCATCACCGGTGTTTGCGGAGGCTTCAGCATGTAATAGATACATTTCTACGACCCTCATATATACATAATCGGTTGTGATATTTCGCTGTCCACCAATTTGTCTATCCGGATGATAGAATTTATATAGAGGTAATAGATGGTAACCATGTCCCGGATTATTATAGAATTGACCTTTTCTTACATCGGAGTCATCTATTGCATCAAATAATGATTGATCCATTGCTTTCCTGTCACCGGCCCATTGATAACTGTATGTATATGCATCCATTTGACCCCACCATGAAACTAAATCTAAGCCATTATCTAATGTCAGGTCAACACCCCACATCCAGCCTGAAGTATTTACATCATTGAATCCGCCTGTTGCTTCATCTGCATTTACAAGAGAAAAGCCTCCACTTGTGATGATATCTTCAGTTAGATTCTTTACACTTGAGTATTCACCCATAGCTCCATATGTATAAGCCAATAAAGCTTTTGCAACAGACTGATTTATTTCATTTTTTTGACTTCTGTTAAAAGTCTCTAACAAAGAAATAGCACTTGTTAAATCACTTTCAATTAAGCTGTAAACGTCGGATGCAGCACTTTTAGGTTGGTTTGGCTGATTTGGATCTGTATAAATAGGTAAAATCATTTCAGATGGATTGTAACCATTTTGAAAGAATTGTGCCAAATAAAAATATGAATACGCTCTCATAGCTTTGGTTTGACCCATGATATGTTTGTTAGCTTCCAATTCTGGAACTATTTCATTACCACCTAGCGCGTCTATAACCGAATTAGCAGATCTTATGATTCTATAATAATATCTCCAAACCTGATAATTATCCTGAAAAGTGTAATCCTGAGTAGTTTGAAATTCAGTAATTGAACGATACCATCCGTATGTACTCACAGAAAGAGCCATGTCTCCGGAAAGCATATCACTATAGATATCATAACCTTTTTGGCCAAAATCATCATGACCTCCAGTACCTCCTGTGCCTGTTTCAAACATCAAGGTATAGATACCACTTAAACTACCAGCGATAACATCAGGATTATTGGCAGCTGCCTCTTGTATTTGTTCTTGAGATAAAAACTCAGTAGGGTAAACTTCTAAGAAGTCTTCACTACAACTATAACTAATCCCTGCAATTATGATGAGAGATAGTATGTATTTAAATGTTTTTTTCATAATTTATATATTTTTTCAATTAAAATTTCACTCTCAAACCAAGAGAAAAGTTTGTTAATGGCGAGTACAAGTAACGTTCTGAGGCACCAGTTTCTCTCTGAGTTGGGTTAAATCCATTTCTTTCAGATAGTAGGAAAAGATTATCGCCTGAGAACCATACATTTACGTTTGCTAGTCCGCTATTAGGAAGATCATCTTCATCAAGTGTAAATCCTATTCTAAAATTATTAAAAGATAAATAATCAGTTTTAGTTAAGAATCTTGTAGAACGAGATGCGATATTTGTGTCATATCCACTTGATAGTCTTGGTATATCTGTAATATCTCCAGGGTTTTGCCATCTGTCTCTAATATCAGTACTCCAGTTATTTCCACCAATTTTTTCGTTATCCATTAGGTCTTGATAGTTGCCATCAAGTCCATACCCACCATAACTGTAAATAAACTGAGTGCTGATATCAAATTTATATATTTGAGCATTTAGTCTAAAAGCACCACTTACTTTTGGAATAGCAGATTTGTTTACATATTTTTGAGTTGCATCAGCATATTTCTTTGTTATTGTTTTGCTAATTGTATTATCGGGATTCTCGTTAGTGTATTCGTATAGAGATCCTATTCCTTCACCGCTATCAATTTCTCCGTTATTATTTTCGTCATGATAATATTCATACCACATTGCAGATCCATCAGCAGGATCTACTCCAGCCCATTCTCTCATGTAGAAGTCAAATAGAGAGTGGCCAACAGATCTACCAAAAGAACCACTAATGTCTAATAATTTTTGTTCACCAGTTGCGGGATCAATTGGCATAGCAGTTAATTCATTGTTCAAAAATGAACCATTAACACTAAAATCTAATTTATAATCTTCCTTATTGATGATATGTGTAGCAATATCAAATTCAAAACCACTATTTCTTAATTCTCCATCATTAACAGTTATTATTGCATAACCAACTGAAGGTCCAACTCTTCTATCGAATAATAAGTTATCAGTGTCTTTAATGTAATAGTCAAAGGAAGTATCAATAAAATTCCAAAGTGAAAATTCTATACCGGTCTGGAACATTTTGGAAGTTTCCCAAGTCAGATCAGGATTTCCAATATCTCTAGGGGAAATAGCTATATTATCATTTAGGTTGCTAACATTAAATGTATTATATCCCGGATAGAAACCAACACCTGCTTGCTCACCTACTGTACCATAACTGGCTTTCAATTTTAAGTAGTTAATAAATTCAGCATCATTCATGAAAGATTCTTCACTGATAATCCAAGATGCACCAACAGAACCGAAAGTACCCCATTTTTCATTCACAAATCTTGAAGACCCATCATGTCTTATGGAACCTGTCAAATAATATTTGTTGTCAAAGTTATAATTTACCTGACCAAAATAACTCTCCAAACTCCATTCATCAGTATATGAGGTTGGGGGTGAAGAAACTATTACAAAGTTATTTAAATCATCAATATTAGGATCAACCATTTTTGATTTACTGGCTGTATTTGTTTTTCTCAACCAATTGGTAGCTTCATGTGCTGCAAGAACTTCTAATGTATGATTGTTCCAATTATTTTTATAACGCAAAAGATTTAACAAGTTATAAGTTCTAAATTCAGTATCTCTCTTAAAGATTGAGCCCCCTTGACCTGCTGCAGATCCAAAAAATGGATTATTCAGGTTGTTGTAACGGTTAATGTAATATTGTCCACCAAAAGAGTTTTCTAAAGTAAGGCTCTCAGAGAATTTGAAATTTAATGCAAATTTTGCATCAATAGAATTTCTTATAGAATTACTTTTATCATAATGAGCATCGGCAATTGAATTTGTAAGAGCACCAAAGCCTCTTCCTACACCATAATCGTATTCATTTCCTCCGTATATAGTTTCAGGAATAAGATTCCCATTTTCATCTCTTAAAAATAATGGATAAATAGACGGGATGTTATCGGTAAACCAAAAAATACTTCCTGAATCACTAGATTGTCCATTATTGTTGGTTTCTGTTCTTGCATACCCCATATTAAATATGCCTGTTAGCCATGGTTTCACTTCGTGACTTAAATTAGTTCTTGCAGATAACCTTTCAAAATCAGAATTGATAATTGCTCCTTCATCCTTAATATAACCAAACGAAGTAAAATATCTTGTTTTCTCAGCTCCACCACTCATATTTATGTTTGCCTCAGTTCTGTAAGCAGGTTGAAAACCATAATCTTCCCAGTTTTCTGGTTCATATTTCCTTGTTACTCCGGATTTTACTTTTCCGGTAGCAGGGTCGATAATATCAGCTCCATCAACATTCCAAAGATTGTATTTAGAATCTATTCCATCACCGCCAAATAAATTAGAGTTGGCGTATTCGGCTGGATCAGCGGCACCAGTTAAAACACCACGATTGTAGAGTGAATTCCAGGAAATTTCTATATATTCTTCAGGAGAAGTGATTCTGGAATGGCGATCAAGTAAAGATACATTAACTCCTGATTTAACATCGACTACAATAGAAGAAGTATTAGCTTTACCTCTTTTAGTATTAATTAAGATAACACCGTTAGCCCCTCTGGCACCATAAATTGCTGTTGCTGTTGCATCTTTTAAAACTGTAGTAGATTCAATATCAGCAGGGTTGATTGTGTTTAAAGCTCCAGAAAAAGGAATACCATCAACAACGTACAACGGACTTCTATTACCATTAACAGAGCCAAATCCTCTTACACGTATAGTAGGAACTGTACCAGGTTGGCCTGAAGTATTAATTACGGTAACACCGGCTACCTCACCTGTTAAAGCTTGAGCTACGTTAGAAACAGATTTCATCTCCAGTACTTCAGCATTTACTGTTTTTACTGTACCGGTAAATGATTTTTTTGTTGTAGTACCATAACCAACAACTACTACCTCATCAAGAGTATTTGCCTCTGTTACCATTGAAACATTTATAACATCTTCAGTTCCGACCATTTTTGTAACGGTAGTCATACCCATAAAACTAAAGTGAAGTACATCACCCGTCTTTGCAGTAATAGTATAATTACCGTCAAAATCTGTTTCGGTACCTTGTGTTGTACCTTCAATCAAAATACTAACTCCCGGTAGTGGTCCTGTTTCATCGGTCACATTTCCGGAAATTGTTTTTTCCTGTGCAAAAGTAAATTGCACTACAAACGCTAAAAAAAGCGTCAAAACTCCATTAAACTTTGTTTTCATTATGTATTAATTTGAATTAATATGAAATAATAATAATCAGCGCGAAACTCTTAATAAAATGTTAATTGAGCAATGTTTTTATTAAAAATATTCTAATAAAAGTTAAGCAAATTTTAAAGTCAATAATCTTCATTCTGAAGATACAACATTAAAGAAAGGTTGCGTATAAACTTGTCTGAAATATAGGAATTTATGATCTGAAGAATATTTTAAAATTTATTTTTTAGTTTTTATGGTTGAAATATATTTATTGAATTTGAAATGTTATGTAATAAAAGTTGCGAAAAGTTTAGATATTTTATTGGTGTATGGCGGTATATTAAAAGAAACTGGCCATATTTATATGAATTTTTGAATTATTAAAATCGAAGGATTCTTCTTCAAATTTACCAATGGCATAACTCATATTGATTCTTCCAACTTTTGTTAAAAAAGAATATCCCAAGCCTAAACCAAAATTATTCGTATTGATCTTATTAATATCATTTTTAATGTATGCGTAATCGCTAATACTGTATAGGTATGAGGAGTTGTTGAGTTTATATCGGTATTCCAGGTTAAATACACTGTAACCCGAGACAAAGATACTTTCTTCGTTAAAGCCTCTGATACTGTTTACACCGCCAATTCTGTACAATTCATTAACGAACAGGTTGTCGGAGATCAGGTTGCCGGTTTGGTTCTGGATAAAGATATAGTTTCGTTTGTTAATTTTCCAAAGATAATCCAGCTTAAAGGTAAAAGTTGTTTGATTTGTTTTATCATTATTTGAT
>JBDLIN010000217.1:0-6482 GCA_039714835.1 Bacteroidota bacterium
AAATAATATAATTAGTTAGTGCGTTAAGGTTGTATCTTTTGTAAATTTAAGAAATAAAATATAATTAGTAATTTTGGGAGCATTATGACATCAAAAGAAAGAGTTTTTAAAGCAATAAAAAGGGACGAATTACCAGATAGAGTTCCACTTCAATTTGACCTATCTGAAGCTTTGTTAAAGAAGTTTAGTGAAAAATATGGTGTTGAATTAACATACGAAAAATCGTACTACGAAGATTTAACTTACAGAATAGCCCAAAATAATTTACGTACAAAAATGGGTAGTGATGTTGTTGTAGTGGGTGGGCAACTTGGAACCGGATTCAAACTTACTGAGAATGAAGATGGCGAGTTTGTAAATGAATTCGGAATGAAAATGCGTCAAGGTCCTGTGTATATGGATGTTATTCAAGCACCATTAAGAAATATGACAACAGTCGAAGAAGCAGAAGCTTATCAATTCCCAGATCCTCAAGATTCTAATAGATATATCCAAGCAGAAGCTGACATTGCAAAATATAAAGATGAATATTTTATTATAGGTGATGTTGAAGTTACCTTATTTGCAATGGCTCGCCAATTATTGGGGATGGAAAAATTCCTAATTGATATTATGATGGGTGAAGAGCATGCAAATGTCCTACTCGAAAAATCACTTCAATTCTCTCTTGGTGTTGCTACTGAGTTAGCAAAAAGAGGTGTCGATGCAATTTGGTTTGGAGATGACTTTGGAACTCAAACAAGTCTTATCATGGACAGAAATATGTGGGTTGCAATCTTTAAACCACTTTATAAAAAATTAATTGATGGAATTAAAGCTGTTAATCCTGACATCATTATTATTCAACACAGTGATGGTGCAGTTTCTGAGCTTTTAGATGATTTAATTGAAGTGGGTGTTGAGGTGTTTAATCCTGTTCAACCAGGAGTGCCTGGACACGATCCACAAAGATTAAAAGATGATTTTGGTGATAGACTTTCTTTCTTCGGAGCAATAGACCAACAGTATTTATTACCAAACGGAACACCAGAAGAAATTGAAAAAGATGTAAAAGAGAAAATTGAAATATTAGGTAAAGGTGGTGGATATATTGTTTCACCAGCTCATATTCTTCAAAGTGATACATCTATTGAAAATGTTGAAGCATTTATTAACGCAGTTAAAAAGCATGGAAGTTACGTTTAGAAAAGTGTCTAAAGTTGAAGTGCCGAAGTCCGTAAAGTTAAAACACTTTAGGCACTCATAACTTTTAACTTATAACTATAAAAAGGTAATTATGAGTGTATACAAAAAGATATTAGTATTTCTTGCTTCAATTGGTCCTGGACTTTTTCTTGTTGGATATAACATTGGAACAGGAAGTGTTACATCAATGGCAGCCGGTGGAGCCAGTTATGGGATGGGATTAATGTGGGCAGTTTTACTTTCCTGCATTTTTACTTTTTTTCTTATTGTTACTTTTGGTCAATATACTTTAGTAACTGGTAAATCTGCAATCCAGAGTTTTAAAGATAATTTTGGAAAAGGATGGGCACAAGTTGTTTTGTGGTCATTAATAATCTCGGAGATAGTTGGCAGTATTGGTGTAATGGCAATTGTTACTGACGTAATTCGTGAATGGTCTAGACCACTCACAGATTCTGGAGAAGGATTTAATACGATTATACTTGCTGTTATACTGGGTATATTTATGGTAACTTTACTTTTCAATGGTAAATATACAATCATTGAAAAAATATTAACATTATTTATCACTTTAATGGGAATAAGTTTCATACTTACATCTTTTATGGTAATTCCTGAACCAATGGAAGTTATTAAAGGGATGATTCCTTCCATACCAAGTGAAACTGGTGCTGGGCTAATAGTAGCTGGAATGATAGGAACAACAATGGGTGGTGTGCTTTATGTAGTTCGTTCAATTACAGTAAAAGAAAAGAAATGGGATATTTCCAAAATTAAATTAGAAAAGAAAGATGCATTTATTTCTGCATTATTGATGTTTGTTTTAAGTGCTGCAATTATGGCGTCTGCTGCTGGAACTCTTTATCCGGAAGGATTGAAAGTTGAGAGTGCAATTGATATGGTTAAACTTTTAGAACCACTTGCTGGTAGGTTTGCTGTTTCAATATTTGTTGCTGGTATTGTTGCTGCTGGACTTTCTTCACTCTTTCCACACTATATGTTAGTACCATTACTTCTTGCAGATTATAATAACAAACCACTTAATCTTTCAACATTCAAAAATAGAGCAATTGTAATTTTCTATGCATCACTTGGTCTAGTAGTTCCAATATTTGGAGGAAGACCAGTTCTTGTAATGATTGCATCGCAAGCACTTGGTATTATTGTAACACCAATTATACTAATATTAATGTGGATACAAGTAAATAAGAAAAATGATTTGGGTGAGCATACAGCAACACTTCCCAAAAATGTTTTACTAGGAGTAATTGCAATATTTACAATTTATATGGCAATAATTGGAATGATGGGAATTATAAATATTTAGATAATTATAATTAAGGAATAATAAATGAAATTAGATGTAACAATAGTTGGCGGTGGAATGATTACAAATGATCTAATTCTTCCGGCAGTATATCATTTGCAACGTATTGAAGAAGTAGATAAGATAAATATTTGTGCTCTTAACAGTACACCATTAAAGGAATTAAAAGAAAACAAAGAATTAAAAGAAGCATTTCCTAATCAAGATTTTATTGCTTACCCAAATGAAAATGAACCTGGGGAAAAAATGTACCCGGAATTGTTCAAAGAAGTATTACAGAAAATGGGTCCACGTAATGTAGTTATAGTTGCTTTGCCAGATCAATTACATTACTCGGCTGTTAAAGAAACACTAAATGCAAATCAACATGTGCTATGCGTAAAGCCTCTTGTTCTTAAATATGAACAAGCACTTGAACTTGAAGGATTAGCATATAGCAAGGGATTATTTGTTGGTATAGAATATCACAAAAGATTTGATAGACGTGCAAGGATTGCAAAGAAAAATTACGCCGACGGTAAAGTTGGTGAATTTAAAATTGGTGAAGCAAAAATGATTGAACCATACTATTATAGATTTTCAAATTTCCAAAATTGGTTTACTACAGATAAAACTGATCCATTTGTTTACGTTGGATGTCATTATGTTGATCTTGTTTACTTTATTACTGGGTTGCGTCCAACCGAAGTTTCAGTACAAGGAGTTAAAGGGAAATTTCCTAATGGAAATGAAGGATATATGTGGGCAAATGGTCGTGTTCGTTTTGAAAATGGAGCATTACTTAATGTAACTGACGGACTTGGCTATCCAGATGATGCAGCCGGATTTAATGACCAAAACCTTGTAATGTATTGCGAAGGTGATGGTAAGGCTGGTATGATAAAACAAAATGATCAATTCAGAGGAGTTAGTCACTCATTCATAGAAAAATCGGGTGTTACTAACAAACACTTTGGATATGTTAATCCAGATTTTTTCCAATTAGTTCCTTGGAGTGGAGAAGGATATGAACCGGTTGGTTATGGAGTTGAATCTGTACAAGCAACAGTTAAGCAATCATTAAAAATTGAAAAAGAAGTTGTTGGAATGGATGAAGAAGAATCATTAAAGAAAAGACAAGATGCAATTAAAGAAGTTGATAAGAAAGGTATGTTAGCAACTCCGGCAAATAGCTATATAAACGAATTAGTTGTAGAAGCAGCAAGATTATCTATTGAAAATGATGGAGATAGAGTAAAGATAATTTACGGTGATAATCCACATGTTGAATTAGTAAATAAAAATTGAATAATAGGATAAAGAAATGGCAGTTTATGATTTAACACCAGTAGAAGTACCGCTGGTTGAAACAAAGTATAGAACAATTAAAACAAAAATTCCAGTCCCAGAATCTCTTCCAATATTTGAACGAATCCAAAAATATGAACCACGCTCTATGCAAGGGCAGCCACCAATTGTTTGGGATAGTGCAAAAGATTTTACTATTGCTGATAAGTGGGGAAACCGTTGGATTGATTGGTCTTCAGGTGTGCTAGTAACAAACGTTGGTCACGGACGTAAAGAAATTAAAGATTCACTTAGTGAAGTAATTGAAAAAGACTTACTAGCAACTTATGTATTTATGCATGAAAAAAGAGTTGAACTTATTGAAGCATTAGTTAATGTTTCTCCAGACCCAGAGGAATATAAAGTCTTTTTACTGTCTACTGGAAGTGAAGCAACAGAAAATTGCATTAAATTATCAAAAACTTATGCTATGCAAAAGCACGGAGCACATAAAAAATATTTTGTTACATTCACAGATGCATTCCATGGCAGAACAATGGGTTCTCAAATGGCGGGTGGTATTCCTGCTCTTAAAACATGGATTGGAGAAGGGGATAAAACTTTTATTCAAGTACCATTCCCTAATGGATACAGAAATGAAGATACTTCTTTTGATTTATTCTTAAAAACTTTGGAAGAAAAAAATATCAAGCCGGAAGATATTGCTGGTGTGATGACAGAATCGTATCAAGGTGCCGGAACTGAATTTTTACCATATGAGTATGCACAAAAATTAGCAGGTTTTTGTAAAGAATATGATATAGTTTTAACAATGGATGAAGTACAAGCCGGCTTTGGCCGTTCCGGTAAATTCTGGTCCTATAATCATTACGATGTTAAACCAGATTTAATAGCAGCTGGAAAGGGGATCACATCGTCACTTCCTTTATCAGCAGTAATTGGAAGAAAAGAAATTATGGAGCTCTATCCTCCAGGATCAATGACATCAACACATTCAGCTTCTCCATTACCTGTAGCAGCAGCTTTAGCAAATATGAAAATATTGATTGACGAAAATCTGACAGAACATGCAGCAAAAATGGGTGAAATATTAAATCCGGAATTAGAAAGAATCCAGAAAAAATATCCAGAAAATTTAGGTGAATTCAACGGTCGAGGTTTAGTTGCAGCAATTCAGTGTGTTAAACCCGGGACAAAGGATCCAGATCCCGATACTGCTTTAAAAATAAATATAGCAGCTTTACAAAAGGGATTACTGATGTTTGCACCCGTCGGTTTGCAAGGAGCAACATTAAAAGTAGTTCCTCCATTAAATATTACAGAAGAAGCATTGCGTGAATCAATGCAAGTTTTTGAAGATAGTGTTGATGAAATACTAGGTTAAAAATTATGAAAAAATTCAAATTTCTTCATCCAAGAGATGAAATCATTGAAATAATGAATAGGATTTATCAGAAGGGGATGACAACTACCTCTGGTGGTAATCTTTCCATTCTTGACGATGATGGTTCCATTTGGATAACTCCAAAAGGCATTGACAAAGGTTCTCTTATTCCCGAAGATATTGTAAGAGTATTTCCAGATGGAAAAATAGAGGGGAATCATGAACCTTCTTCAGAATATCCATTTCACCAAGAGATCTACAAAGCACGTTCAGATATTAAATCGGTTCTTCATGCACATCCACCATCTCTTGTGGCATATGCGATTACAAGAAAAATTCCGGACACAAGAATAATCCCAAAAGCAAGCGAAATTTGTGGGAAAGTGGGTTATGCAGTTTATAGAATGCCTGGAAGTACTGAATTGGGTGATGTAATTGCTGAAAAGATCAAATCTGGGCATAAAACTGTAATTATGGAAAATCATGGAATTGTGACGGTTGGCGATAGTTTAATGCATGCTTTTCAACGGCTTGAGACATTAGATTATTGTGCAAAACTTACAATTAATGCGAGTTCACTTGGTGAAATTAGGTACTTAACAAAAAATGAATTAATGCAATCGCGCGAAGAGTTTACACTGGAGCAGTTTATTCCACAAAATCATTCCTCTGATGAAAAAAAGATCAGAAAAGAATTATGCAAGTTAGTTCATAGAAGTTATTCCCAGAGCCTGATCACAAGCATGGAAGGTACCTATTCAGCAAGAATTAATGAAAATCAATTTGTAATTACTCCTTGGGGAATGGATAGGAAATACCTTACTGCTGAGGACCTTGTTCTTATAAAGGGTGATCAGAAAGAGGCTGGCAAAAAACCAAGTAGAAGTGTGAAACTACATATAGAGTTTTATAAAAGACACAAAGATATAAATGCCATATTTATCGCCCACCCACCTAATATTCTTGCATTTGGTGTTACAGATGTGAAGTTTGACTCTAGGACAATACCAGAGAGTTACATTGTATTAAGAGACATTCCCAAACTGCCATATGGAATGGAATTCTTTAAAGAAAATATGGAAGGAAAAGATCTTATAGATACTATCTCTTCCAAAGTGCCGATTGTTATTTGTGAAAATGATTGTGTATTAGTTACTGGAAGCTCAATGTTGCAGACTTTTGATAGACTTGAAGTTGTAGAATATTCGGCAAAATCAATTATTTCTGCAAAGGGAATTGGTGAGATTAAAAAAATTGATGATGATGAGATAAAGGAATTAGAACGCGAATTTAACATTT
>JBDLIN010000218.1:0-6470 GCA_039714835.1 Bacteroidota bacterium
GTTTAACATGAGAAACAAGATTATTAATAAAGAATTTGTTTTAAAAATAATACTCCCCACATTATTAGCTTTCTCCATATTTACAACTCTAATATTTGCTGTGATAATTCCATCAATCAAAAATTATATGCTCGATGATAAGAGAAAAATGATTAAGGAGTTAACAAATTCAGCATGGAGTGTGCTTGACGAATTTGAGAAGGAAGTTTCAGACAGTGTCCTTACACTTGCAGATGCACAAAAAGATGCCATCACTAGAATTGAAAACATGCGTTATGGTGATGAAAGAAAAGATTATTTCTGGATCACCGATATGCATCCAAACATGATAATGCATCCTTATCGAAAAGATCTCAATAATACTAATCTTTCTGATTATGAGGATCCCACCGGGAAAAAATTATTTATTGAATCTGTTAATGTTGTTGAAGTAAATGGTGAAGGTTATGTTGATTATATGTGGCAATGGAAAGATGATTCGACAAAGATCGTTCCGAAATTATCTTTTGTAAAAGGATTTGAAAAGTGGGGCTGGATTATAGGTACCGGTATTTATATTGAAGATGTAAATGAAGAAATATCATCTCTCACAAAGCACTTGTTTTATATTTCATTTGGAATTTTATTCGTACTCGGCTTTATTCTCTTTTTTATCAGTAAGCAGAGTTTGATAATTGAAAGTAAACGGTATAATGCAGAAATAAAATTAAAGGAATCTGAAACTAAATATAAAACCCTTGTTGAAGCCTCTACAGATGGTTTAGTGATGATACTTGATAATTCTATAATCTATTCTAATCAAGCTTTGATGAAAATGTTAGGCTACGAAGATAATGATGTATCCGGAATTGAATTAAATAAAATTTTATGTAACAATGATAAGGATCAAACATCAGGGATCGAGTATTTCAAAAAAATTGTATCAGGCACTCAGCCGATAGAGCAGTATTCCGCTCAATTAAAAAAAATAGATGGGAGTATTATAGATGTAATTCTTTATTCATCTGAAATTTCAGTAGGAGAAAAAATTGGACATGCTATTATCATTAAAGATGTAAGTACGCATAAACAGGTTGAAGATGAATTAGATCTAAATAGAGAGAAGTATTTATCACTAGCTAATAGTATAAAGATTGGTGTGTTTAGATCAACATGGGATTCTAATACAAAAATAATTGAAGCGAATTCTACCGCTGTTAATATGCTCGGATATAGTAAACTTGAAGAATTAAAGGCATTAAATTTATTGGATCTGTTTCACAATAGCTCTGATAGAGAAAATTTTACTAAAAAACTCATAGATTATGGTACTGTAAAGAATTCTATCATCCAAATCAAGAGAAAGGATGGTTCAACTTCTGTTGTCTCAATCTCGGGAGTAATAGTAAAAGCTTCCAATGATGAACCAAAATATTTCGATGGGACGATTGATGATATCACAGACAGAATTAAACTTGAAGAGGAACGGGAAAATTTAATAGTTGAACTCCAAACATCGCTGCGATTTTTAAATCAGCCTGTTGGACATTTCGTTAAACATTTTGTCACTTGCAATATGCACTTACCTATATATAAAGCGGCAAAATTAATGACAAAGGAAAAGTTCAGTGCCGCACTGGTAAAGACTGACACTGATGAATTCGTTGGTATTATTACTGATCATGATCTAAGAAGAAGAGTTGTATCTGAAAATTATAATATGGGAAAACCTATATTCGAAGTAATGAGTTCACCTTTAGTAACGATCTCATCTAATTCCCTAGTGTTTGAGGCATTTTTAATGATGAATGAAAATGCTACCCGCCATTTGGCTGTTAAAAATCAGGACAACGAAATCATTGGGATAATCAGCAGTGAAGAACTTGTAACTGTCCAAAGACATTCTACAACTTATTTGCGCGGAGAAATTGAAAAGGCTGAATCTGTTGAAGAGCTTGTTGCAGCACATGATAAACTACCAAGACTTGTTAAAGTGTTAATAGATAGCGGCGCAAGAAGTAGAATTATTTCTCAGATCATAACTTCAATTTTTGAAGTAATTACTAACAAACTTATTTCCTTTGCAATTGCTGAACTTGGTGAGCCGCCAGTAAAATTTGCCTTTGTTGCTCTCGGAAGTGCTGGAAGAAAAGAGCAAACTTTATTTTCAGATCAGGATACTGCTATTATTTATGAGGATGTCACTGCTGAATCAGAGAGGTCTGTTCATACCTATTTTCATAATTTCGGGACAAAAATAAGTGATTGGCTGAACGAATGCGGATATGTTTATTGTCCAGGTGAAGCAATGGCAAAGAATCCTAAATGGTGTCAATCAATTTCTAAATGGAAAGAATATTTTCATACTTGGATCACAAATTCTGATCAACAAGACCTTATAGATCTAAGTATATTTTTTGATTTCAGATGTATCTACGGAGATAGTGAATTAACCGATCAGCTTCAGAAATATTTATTCAAAACGGCTGAGGGACAAGCAGGTTTCTTTCAACATTTAACTAGAAACAGTTTGCTTCATAAGCCTCCAGTGGGATTATTAGGTAAAATTGTTCTTGAATCGAAAGGAAAACATCCTGAAACATTTGATATAAAATCTGCTATTATGCCGATAAGTGATTTCAGTAGAATATATGCTCTTAAACATAAGGTCAGCAATCCCAACAGTTTAGCAAGACTTGACGGCTTATTGAAAAAAGGAATAATAAACAAAACTACATATGAAGAATTAAAACAGGCTTATAATTACTTAATGCAGTTTAGGTTTAAGCATCAATCAGAGCAGATCATGGAAAATGTGCCAGCCGACAATTATATAAATCCGAATAGTCTAACTCAAATTGAACAGAAAACATTAAAGAATATTTTCACACAGATCTTAAGTATTCAAAAGAAATTAAGTTACGATTTTACTGGTGAGGCAATCTAAGTCTGATTTTGCTCGTTTAAATAGCTTTCAAAATAGTTATCAAAAAGGTGTGCAGATTCATGGGCTTCAATATTACGGCACTCACTAATAAGGGGTCCTTGATATTTAATGTTTATCAATTCTTCTACCAATTCCTCCCAAGGAACTTTCCCTTTTCCAATTGGTAAATGCTCATCATTAAATCCATTGTTATCATGATAATGAATGCAGCTCAATTTATCGTGGAAATTGTTGACATACTCAATAACTCCTTCACCCATATTTGCATGACCAGTATCAAGACAAAATTTTAAACATCTTGAACCTATACTAGAAAATATAATTTTAAAATCCTCCACATTATCACCTAACAGATAATACTCTGATCCATTGGGAATGGGCACAACATTTTCCAAAGCAATTATTACATTTTTTTCTTCACATACCTTCAATATTTTTCTAAGATTTTTTACAAATCTTTTCAATGCCTTTTTTCTCATCCACAGTTCAACGGGAAACCAATAAAAACTTCCAACATGAAGTGTAATGTGTGTAGCTTTTAATTCTGATGCAATTTGAACACACTTAAGCAAATAATTAATATTGGATATTCTTATATGGAGTAGGATCTCAGAAATATTGATATAATAAGGGACATGTAAACTAAGCTTAATATTATGTGAATGCGAAAGCTCGCGTAATTTACTTATTCTATCAGTAGGGAATGTTTTTAATGATGACTGTTCTTGTGATAAATTTATTTCGATGTGATGTAAACCATGTGAGGAGGCATATTCAAAATGATCTTCTGGATGTTGATTATTAACGTTGAATCCATATTTTCTTTTGAATTTATAATTCATGCTTCAATAAAAAATTCTCTGTATCAAATATGTTTTCCATTAAGCTAATAAATTGTTGAATAAAGCAAAAGATAAAACTTTAATCTAATTACTAAAATGTTGTTTATTTAACATTTGAACTTCCATTCACTTTTGCTAACATTAATAAATTGATCGTTACGATTGCTTCGTAGCCGAAGGAAAATTTAAAGCAAAAAAGCCCGACTTTATTAGAAAATCGCTCTTTTTTAAGAGCCAACCTTCGGTTGGTAAACTGGTGGATCACGCTTCTAGCGGGACCGACCGTCTGATTTCAAATAACTTACATTTCTAAGAATAAAAACACGAAATTGAGACTATTATTAAAAAAGGCGAGAAGTCTCCGCCAAAGTCTTCTCGCCTTAAATCTATCATTGTATAGGGGTTCAATCTATACAGCTGCAATATAGAATAATTATTATTACTAATGTGTGCTATATATCACAACAAAAAGGGGAAGCACAGCTAAGTGCTTCCCCAATTAAGCCTAAGAGCTAGTGGGAACTAACTCTCAAGCTCAGTCGGATAAGAAGCAATGACTTCTCATCCTAGCAATTGTATGAGAGGGTTCTTCTCATACTTCATAAATATAATTATTCTTTGAATAGATGAATGTGATATAGATCACTGATAATTAAAATAAATAATGTAGTAATATCCATGCTTTTTTTGAAAGGGATATGTTCTCTTCTGTAAATTATTTACATTACACAGAAATGTAGAAACTATTTTGAAAGATCTGTCACTTATATGAATTATAAAAATTCCCTTTTGATATAATCTCAAACGAGAATCAGTTAGATCTTTTGGTTCTATAATCTTACCTCATTTATTTTTTTTCAATCCCTTCATTATCATATCAGTGTCATTAAATTATCGTAATGTTTATTGGTCATTTTTCAATTTGATAAACTACTTTAGTAAAGTTCAACATGTAATTATTTCTTGTAAAAAAAAAAGATACCATATTTTAACTATACATTGTTATTAGATTCTATGCGAAAATCTTCATAATTTGGGAATAGGTCAACTTGTCTTATATAAGATCCTGATGGTATAATAATTGAGTTATTATCATTGAAAAACATCAACAATTACAAATTGATTTTACCGATAGAGAGATAATTTAACCGACTAATTGTTTTAGATATTGATAAGTCACGGTTTGATAATTGTAAAAAGGGGCTAAAATGTTAAAAATATTAACCACATCAGGATCATCAAATAAAATTGAAGACATAATATCTGAAGCAAAAGAATTTATAGTTCTTGTTACACCATACCTTAAAATCACATCATCTTTAATGAGCAGATTAATACAAGCTGATGGAAATAATGTAAAAATCTTCATTTTATATGGTAAAAATGACATATCATCAAAACTCAAAGAAAATTTCAATAAAATGAATAACTGTAATTTATATTTTCTTAAAAATCTACATGCAAAATGTTACTATAATGAATCATTCGGAATAATTAGTTCACTTGATTTGCACGAGTATTCTCAAGTATATAATTGGGAATTAGGAATTTGCTTTGATTCTGAAGATGAAATCCAAAGAAATCAAATTTTTAAAGAAATAGATCTGATGTTAGATAGTGCAGAGGTAAAAATTGAAAAATTTGAACGATTTAGAATGGTTAGAAAAAGTATTACAGAATTATTTGCGGAATATTTGAACCAGCATTTTAACACAAATAAATTTGTGTATTCAAAGAGCTTTGATAAATTATCAGATCATTATAAAGAAACAATAACTGCTAAAAGATTTCCTAAAAAAAATCTAAATATTGAAGTATTAAACGATGCAACTAGGGTTGACTTTATAATTAATTTGAGTGAAAGAAAAATAAAGCATTTAACTTCCCAACTGAACTTCAATGAATTTATAAATAAATATAGAGTATATCAGAATAATCCAGATACTATTTCTTTGTATATGAGTTTATTTCATAGAGAGAAATGGTATACATATTCTGACCAATATAAATACGAGTATTTAACCGAAGGTATCGAGAGAACAAGTAATTATATCCAAAGGAAAATTGAATATATAAGTAGTCATAATAGACCCAAAGTTCATAGATATTTATCTGTAGTAAATAAAAAGGCTAAGAAATATTACCGAGATCGATTTTAACCCAGAAATTTCTATAGACTTGCCTGCGGCAATCAGGGTTGAAATTTCTGCCGGAGGCCGCTTTTAACTATTTTTCATAAACTTATTTAGGATGTTTTTAGTGTCTTCCGGAAAATCCTTTTCGAGCATCCATTCAGCGTAATCTATATGGTTTTTAACTGGCTCTCCTTTGTACTTACCGAAGTTGAATAACAGCTCATCCTTATCGCTGTAAGCTAATCTACCGCTGAGGTCTGCTGATCTGAAGCGGGGTGCGGAGTAGTCTGCTAAGTTTAAGACTGTATCGCCGACATCTTCGTAACGTTCGATCTGAGCGAGAAGGATATCTTTAGTCGCTTTGATATCAGCTTCTGCAGAGTGGGCATCCTTAAGTTCTTGATTGCAATAGTATTTATATGCTGCGGATAAGGTCCTAGGTTCTTTTTTGAAATAGATCATCATGGGATCTATAACTTGAATTTCGTCTATCTGAAAATCTATGCCAACGCGGAGAAACTCATACCGGATAAGGGGAAGATCGAATTGGTGTATGTTGTAGCCGGA
>JBDLIN010000219.1:0-6466 GCA_039714835.1 Bacteroidota bacterium
GATGTGCGAATTGTAATTTCAGAATATGGTGCTGGTGCTAATGTTGAACATCAAACCAGTGACTTGTCAATTACACCAGATCCGAAAGGACAGTTTTTCCCGGAAACCTATCAAACATATTATCATGAAGTTACATATTCAGCAATTGAAAAATATCCTTTTATCTGGTCATCATATGTTTGGAATATGTTCGACTTTGCGCTTCCAGAATGGAGCAGAGGAGGTGTTAGAGGAAGAAACCATAAGGGGCTAATTACATACGATAGAAAAATTAAGAAAGATGCCTTCTATTGGTATAAGGCGAATTGGTCTGAGGAGCCAGTACTATATCTTGCTGGGCGCAGAAATGATTCCTTAAATACAAATGTTACTACAATCAAAGCTTATTGTAATTTCGGGACACCAGAATTATTTATAAATGGTAAAAGCGTTGGGAGTATGGATGAGGGAATTAATTCTGTCCAATATATAAGCGAAGATGTCAATTTATTAAATGGAAAGAATAAAATTGAGATTAAAGCGGTGAAGAAAGATAAAGCTTTCACAGATATGTTCCTATTAAATGTAGATTAACTGAATAATAATTAAGATAATATGAAAAGTAAAATATTCTTATACTCATTTATCACAGCCTTGGGAGGCTTGCTCTTTGGTTTCGATACTGCAGTTATCAATGGCGCTTTACCATTCTTTAGTGCATATTTTAAATTAGATAATGGTATGCAAGGATTTGCTGTTGGCTCTGCATTGTTAGGATGTGTTGTCGGTGCTATTACAATAGGGAGACCTGGAGATAAATACGGCAGAAAATACATGTTGATATGGATGGCTGCGTTAATGTTTATCTCTGCAATTGGCAGCGGTGCTGCAAATGATATTACAACATTTATAATCTTCAGAATAATAGGTGGTTTAGGAGTTGGTGGAGCTTCAGTACTTTCACCAATGTATATCACAGAAATAGCACCACCGGCTTATCGAGGAAGATTTACAATAACATTTCAACTAGCAATTGTACTTGGGATTTTATTAGCGTTCTTCAGTGATTATCTACTCATAGATACAGGCGTAAACAACTGGAGATGGATGTTTATAGCAGAAGGATTACCAGCCGTTGCGTTTTTTGTATTACTATTCTTTGTAAGTAAAAGTCCAAGATGGCTTGTAAAGAGCAATAATATTGAAGAAGCACGTGAAGTGTTAAGAAATGTTAATCCGGAAGCAGAAACAGAAAAATTGCTGGAGGAAATAAAAGATTCTATCGATACTGATGTAGTTGAACATTTTAAGTATTTGTTTAAGAAACCCTATTTAAGGTTAGTAGTTATTGGAATATTCGTCGGAATGTTCAATCAGTTTACAGGTATTAATGTAATAATGTATTATTCCAGTAATATTTTTATTACAGCAGGCTTCTCAGCCGATTCAGCCTTAGCTCAATCAGTGTTGGTTGGATTAACAAATTTAATTTTTACAGTTCTTGCAATGATTCTGATTGATAAAATCGGAAGAAAATTTATGCTTTTATTTGGAGCAGTAGGGATGAGCATCTTTCTTGCAGTCTTCTCATATTTTTACCTTAACCAAATTGAAGGTTATGTTTTATTAATAATGTTACTTGGATTTGTTGCGTTTTTTGCATTCTCACAAGGAGCAGTTATTTGGGTACTTCTAGCTGAAATGTTTCCGAACAATATTAGGGCAAGAGGATCATCCATCGGCTCCTTTTCCTTGTGGACATTTAACACTATAACAGCTTTTCTTTTCCCTGTAGTTGCTGCAACATTTGAAGGGAGCAATGGAATAGGTTATGCATTCATATTTTATGCGGTAATGACTATTATCAGTTTCTTCTTCTTCAAAGTATTCCTAATTGAAACAAAAGGCAAATCACTTGAAGAACTGGAGAAACATATGTTAAAACAATAGTAGTTTGAAGAAAATTAAAGGTATATAAATTGAACGGATATGAAAGAATTGCAGCGGCTTTAAAAGGAGAGAAAACAGACACAACTCCGATCATGCTTCATAACTTTATGATGGCTGCTCGAGAATTCGGTGTTACGATGGAGCAATATAGAAACGATCCGAAGATCATTGCTGATTGTTTCATAAATTCAGTTGAGAAATATAAGTTTGACGGAATACTCGTTGATATTGACACAGTTACTTTAGCTGGAGCAGTAGGTGTTCCAATTGATTTTCCAATTGATGAACCGGCACGATCAAATGAAGGATGTCTTTTAACTCTGGATGATACAAAAAATCTTAAGCCAGTTAATGTTGAAAATTATAAGTATATACAAGTATGGCTTGAGGCAGTCAGACTATTGAAGGAATATTTTAAAAATGAAATTTATGTAAGAGGTAATTGTGATCAAGCTCCTTTTACACTTGCAAGTATGATGAGAAACGCTCAAAATTGGATGCTCGATATAATGACTGCTGATGAGAATCAAATATTTGAATTGCTTGAATACACTACTGAAGCAAGCAGTCAGTTTATTAAATTAATGGCTGAAACCGGTGCTGATATGGTTTCAAACGGTGATAGTCCAGCTGGACCAGAATTAATTTCACCAGAGATGTATGAGAAATTTGCATTATCTTATGAAAAGAAAATGGCTGATACTGCACATGAATTTGGACTACCATACGGACTTCATATCTGCGGTGATACTGAACCAATTTTATCACTTATGCTGAAAACCGGAGCAGACATGATAGAATTGGATTATAAAACTGATATTAATAAAATATATGAATTATATTCTGATAAGGTCACTCTGTTTGGCAATATTGATCCAAGCGGAGTTTTAGCATTGGGTTCTCAAGAATTAGTAAGAGAAAAAACTGTAGAATTACTTGAGATATATTCAGGTTCAAATCACTTTGTCTTAAATTCCGGATGTGCATTACCCTCTAGCACACCTTCAGAGAATATTAAGGCAATGATTGAAACAGCGAGAGAATTTAATTTTTAACTAATAAATAATTGTGATCTAGGATTTATATATGCAAAGAATAATAACAACAATACTAATTACAATTTTATTATTAGTATTCGGTTGTAGACAAAAATCTGCAGATGAGAATTCAGAAAAAGTTGTTCGCCATGGTTGGGTGATCAAAGTAAAACCAGAAAAACTTGAAGAGTATAAAAATTTTCATGCTAATGTTTGGCCAGGAGTAGCAAAGGTAATAAATGAATGCAACATTCGTAACTACTCGATTTATCACCGTGATGGATATCTCTTTAGTTATTTGGAATACACTGGTAATGATTGGGATGCTGATATGAAAAAAATGGCTGCTGATTCCTTAACTCAAGAGTGGTGGAAATTAACTGATCCTTGTCAAGAGAAGATTGAGACAGCAAGTGAAGATGAATGGTGGGCAACGATGGAAGAAGTATTTCATTTAAACTAAGGATAAAAAATGACTTCAAGAGAAAGAGTATTAGCTTCAATAGATCATAAAGAACCGGACAAAGTTCCAGTTGATTTAGGTGCTCATCCAAGTTCTGGAATATCTGCTATGGCATACAACAATCTAAAAAAGCACCTTGGTTATGATCACCCTACGAAAGTTTACGATGTAGTTCAACAATTAGCAGAACCTGATGATTCAATTATTGAACATTTTGGTGTAGATGTTTTAGATGTAGGACGAGTATTTAATACTGATCCTTCAAAATGGTATGATATAAAACTCGCGGATGGAAGTACTGCACAATATCCTATCTGGTTTAAACCGGTTAACGAAGAAGATGGTTCGTGGAGTGCCTACGATGATGATGGAGATCTACTAGCACGAATGCCGGATAAAGCTGCATTTTTTGATCAGACATTATTTCCCTTTTTAGATAGTTATCCTGCTGATTACAAAAAACTTCCCGAAGCAATGGATAAAGTCCTTTGGGGAAAATTTGCTACTAGCCCATGGGATCATGCAAATGAAGAAAACTTCTACGAAACTTTAAGAGAAAAGACATTGAAGTTAAGGGAAAATTCTGATAAAGCATTAATGATCGGTGCAGGATGTAATTTATTCGAATGGGGCACATTTCTAAGACGGCTTGACAATTTTTTAATGGATGTGCTTGTTGATCCCGTAAATGTTGAAAAACTGCTGGATGCTTTGGTTGAAATTCATCTAAACTCACTTGAAAAAATATGTAACGCGGTCGGTGATGCTGCGGATATTGTCAAGTTTGGTGATGATCTAGGAATGACTAAAGGAATGTTCATGCCTGCAGAGATCTACCAATCATTATTCAAGCCTCGCCATAAAATTATGTGCGATTATGTAAAGAAGAATAGCAACATGAAGATCTGCCTTCACTCATGCGGATCAATTGAACCAATTATTCCAGATCTGATTGAAGCCGGTTTTGAAATCCTTAATCCGGTTCAAACTAATTGTAAGGATATGGATCCGGTTAAACTAAAAAATAAATTTGGCAGTGAAGTTACTTTTTGGGGCGGTGGAGCAGATACAACAAATATTTTGAATAAGAGTACCCCTGAGGAGATAAGGAAGCATGTCTTGGAACGATTGGAGATTTTTTCAAAGGGAGGAGGTTTTGTTTTTAATCAAGTGCATAACATTCTCCCGGAAGTTCCTCCTGAAAATATCGTTGCTATGTTTGATACAGTCAAAGAATTTAATTCTTAAGGAGTAATATTTATTAGTAAGTTCAAAAAATGGAAATATTGATCTTGCTGTAAATGTTGGTTACATTATTCTGAAAACATCAATGAATAAATATTTTTATTATTTTCAAAGAACAAAACATTATTTAACAATAGAGATAAAGCGTTATGGATTTTTCATACTTTAACAAACAATATTTGAAATATTTTTTATCAATAATAATTTTGGTGTTAATAATGAATAACTTAATAAATGCACAAGGAAAATATTTCCAAGGATATCAAGAAGAAGTGGGCGGTAAAAGGTTCACCTATCATTCTCCATTACCTAATGTTACACAATGTTTACTTGCTAGAGCAAATAAGGAATATGATCCAATCGAATGGAAAACTGAAGTTGTTCCAAAAGATTATAAAGGAAAATCAATACCCTTTATTTGGATGTATGGTATTGGAGTCCAAGGTGATAGCAAAAA
Organism: Bacteroidota bacterium; assembly: GCA_039714835.1. Lineage (GTDB taxonomy): Bacteria > Bacteroidota > Ignavibacteria > Ignavibacteriales > Melioribacteraceae > SZUA-22. Next base: position 5,132 of record JBDLIN010000219.1, read on the forward strand.
TTTTGATCTATATATCAATAATGAAAAATATTTTACTTTTTCAAATCCTCTTGATAATAGTGAGGAGACATGGAGTATTGAAAATAGTAATGGAGCGAAGCTGACATTTAATCGTACTATGATCGATAAGCATAAAGATCAGATGGGCTTTGCAGTTCTTACTCTTCCAACTAATCTAATTACTTTGGGTGAACAAATAAAAATTAAGATAGATGGTGCAGATGAAGAAAGTACTTCCTGGTACATGACATTTAAAGCCACTCTGGAAGAAGAGTTAACAGTTACTCAAACTAAAACAATAAGCAAGATAGATGGAAAGTTATTTCATACTGCTCGCTTTAATTTTTTACATATTGGTGAATCTGTAAATACAACAATTACTGTTGGAGAATTAAACGAAACAATTCTCTTAAAGTCCGGTTATAATTCAATTGATATAAATCTACCAAAGGTTGATACTCCAACTGAGTTTGAAGCAATTGTAAAAATAGGGGATGAAGCAGAGGAGAAACATAAATTCACTTTAGAGCCAGTAAAAGAGTGGATGGTTTATCTTGTGCAGCATACACATACTGATATTGGTTATACCAGACCTCAAACAGAAATATTATCTGAGCATCTAAGGTATATAGATGATGCTTTAGATTATTGCGACCAAACTGATGATTATCCGGATAATGCACAATTTCGGTGGACAGCGGAAGCATCATGGGCTGTTCGTGAGTACCTTAAAAGCAGACCTGAAGAGCAAATTGAGCGTTTACTCCAGCGTGTAAAAGAGGGAAGAATTGAAGTAACAGGAATGTTCTTTAATTTTTCAGAAATAGTTGATGAAACAGCTTTAGCTATTCAAACTCAAACTCTGAAAAAATTTAAGGAGAGAGGAATAGATGTAAAAACGGCAATGCAGAATGATGTAAATGGTATCGGTTGGTGTATGATAGATTTTTATAAAGATACTGATGTGAAATATCTAACAATGGGACAGCATGGACATAGAGCCCATGTTCCGTTTGATAAACCTACGTCATTTTGGTGGGAATCTCCGGCGGGGAATAGGCTGCTTGCTTACAGAAGCGAACATTATATGCATGGTAATGCACTTGCTTTAACATCAGGGTATTTAGATGCTTTCATGACTAATCTTTCGAAATACTTAGAGGGACTAGATGAAAAGGGATATCCCTATGACCGCACATCTTTTCAGTTTTCCGGGTATGTAACAGATAATTCACCTCCATCAACAGCTGCTTGTGACATTGTTAAAGAGTGGAATGAAAAGTATGAGTGGCCGAAACTCAAACTTTCTCTTGCTAGAGAATTCATGGTTTATCT
>JBDLIN010000220.1:0-6446 GCA_039714835.1 Bacteroidota bacterium
CTCAAAATTGAATTTAGATACCCTTTTATTTACATTTGCGAAGTAAAATTATTAACTAATAAGGAGAATACGATGACAGCGATAGTTGATGTACTCGGAAGAGAAATAATCGACTCTAGAGGGAATCCAACAGTTGAAGTTGAGGTTTTATTGGAGTCAGGTGTAATAGGTAGAGCAGCAGTTCCAAGCGGCGCTTCAACTGGTGAACATGAAGCAGTTGAGTTACGAGACGGTAACAAAGAAAGATATTTAGGCAAAGGAGTATTAAAGGCGGTCGATAATATTAACGATATTATTGCTGATGAATTAATTGATTTTGATGCTGCTGATCAAGTTGGTATTGATAACTTTTTGATTGAATTGGATGGTACTGAAAATAAAGGGAAATTAGGTGCCAATGCTATTTTAGGAGTTTCTCTTGCTACAGCAAAAGCAGCTGCAGAAGCTCTTGATCTTCCATTGTACAAGTACATTGGGGGAACAAATGCAAAAACACTTCCTGTACCTATGATGAATATCATCAATGGTGGAAGTCACGCTGATAATACTGTAGATTTTCAAGAGTTCATGGTAATGCCGTACGGTGCACCAACAGTTGCTGAAGCAATAAGAATGGGTGCTGAAACATTTCATGCTTTGAAATCTGTACTAAAAGGAAAAGGATTAAATACAGCAGTTGGTGATGAAGGTGGATTCGCTCCGAATTTAAAAACAAATGAAGAAGTACTTGATACTATTCTTGAGGCAATTGAAAAAGCTGGATACAAACCTGGTGATGATATTGGTATTGCATTAGATGTTGCATCGAGTGAAATGTACAATAAGGAAAAAGGTGTTTACCAATTTTTCAAATCTGATAATTCTGAGAAATCTGCTGCAGAGATGGTTGATATATACGAAAAATTGGTTAGTAAATATCCAATTGTTTCAATCGAAGATGGTCTTGATGAAAATGACTGGGACGGATGGAAGATATTAACAGATAAGCTTGGCAGTAAGATACAATTAGTTGGTGACGATCTCTTTGTAACCAATACTAAAAAACTTTCTCGCGGAATTGAAGAAGGAATAGCGAACTCAATCCTTATCAAGGTTAATCAAATTGGTACTCTTACTGAAACTTTAGATGCTATTGAAATGGCAAAACGTGCGAGCTACACAAGTGTAATTAGTCATCGATCTGGTGAAACAGAAGATACAACATTAGCTGATATAGCTGTTGCAACAAATGCCGGTCAAATTAAAACCGGATCATTAAGCCGAACAGATAGAATTGCAAAGTATAATCAACTCTTACGTATTGAAGAAGAACTTGATGTAACCGGAATATTCCCAGGTTTGGCAGCAATTAATTATCAGGGATAATTTCGTATAATTGATATGATTATTTGAAGCACCCGGTAAAGCCGGGTGTTTTTTATTGATGTATTTCGCTTGTATCTTCACTCAAATAATTTTCAATAAAAAGAAAACTATTGTCGTTTAATACATCAAAGTGTGACAAATAACTTTTTAACATAGAGGCGAACCAGTCTGTATCTAATCCATTCTGCTTTGCAACTTCAGTCAAATATTCAACTTCCTCCGGGGCAAAATCATTATCTGAAAAAGAAAGTTTTAAACCATCTAATAAAAAACTCTCTGCAATAGTTTTGTTTGAGAAGACTGGAATATCTTCAGTTAGGTATTTATTATCTAAAACATCATCAATGGAATCTTGAATAAAATCTTTTTCAAAACCTAAAAATTTTCCAACATCCTGCATAAGTTTTCGCTCAGGATTTTCAATAACTCTATCTCGTTTTATCAATAAAAGTAAGCCCTTGAAATAAATACTTTTATCGTAATAATCTATCTGCATGTTTTCCACAATATTTAATTTATCATCTACTTCAAAATAAAAAATTATAAACCAATAACTAAATTGATTTTTTATTCTTTCATATCAATCTCTTATAAATAGAACAATTCTTAAAATAAGACAAAAAATTTAATGAAAACATCACAATACAGACTGTTTTCGCACTTTATATCTCGGTCTGATAATTGTCTAATTCATATCTAAAATCAAATTAACTGTAAATAAACATATATGTATAACGAAGAAAATCTTAAATCGGCATATCATCATTTTAATCAAGCTTATGAATTTCAGAAGAGTGGCGACTTTTCTAATGCCATTCAAAATTATCGAGTTTCAATAAGCAAATTTCCTACTGTTGAAGCCTATATTAATTTAGGAATGGTTCTTAGCAAAGAAGGAAAATATAAGGAAGCCATAGAAGAGTGCTATGCTGTGCTGAGAATTAATAAAAATGAATATTCAGCCTACAATTACATTGGATATTATTTGATCAAGTTAAAAAGGTATGAGGAAGCAAAAGTGTGGTTGGATACTGCTCTTCAATTTAAAGAAAATAAAAGTAAACACTCAACATATTTTAATCTTGGAATAATTTACGAAAAAAGAGGAGACTGGTATAAAGCTATTAAAATGTTTAATAAATCATTTAAACTAAAACCAAATTTTAGCAAAGCCAAAACTAATCTACTACTTCTCACAGCTCGCTTGAATTAATTCTCAGTTTTTCCTATTTCATTTAGCATTGTACCAATAAAAATATTATTATTGGATCATATGAATTAACGGAGAATGTTAGATGGATGAATCAACAATTGAATCGATAAATAATCTTAATCAAGAATTAGGTGCCTCACAAGAAGATCTCTGGCGTGTTTTTAGAATAATGGCGGAGTTTGTTGAAGGGTTTGAAAAAATGGGAAAGATCAAACCCAGCATAGCTGTATTTGGTTCAGCGAGAACAAGAGCAAGCAATAAATACTATAAATTAACCCAAAAAGTAGCCAAGGAATTAACTAAAAAAGGATTTGGAATTATTACTGGTGGTGGACCAGGTATAATGGAAGCTGCAAATCGAGGAGCAACGGAAGCAGAAGGAAGTTCTACAGGTGTTAATATTGAACTGCCTCATGAACAATTTGCAAATAAATATATTGATAGAGATAAGCTATTAAGCTTTCGTTATTTCTTTGTCAGAAAAGTAATGTTTTTTAAGTATGCTCAAGGTTACGTAATAATGCCTGGTGGGTTTGGTACTATTGATGAATTTTTTGAAACCTTAACCTTAATTCAAACCGGTAAAACTGAACGTGTTCCTATTGTAGTTATGGGGAAGGAATATTGGCAGCCTTTAATGGGTTGGCTTAAGAAATATATGTTAGATTTCAATTTTATTGAAGATTTTGATATGGAGTTATTTAAATTAACAGACGATCCCAAAGAAGCTGCTCAAATAATATTTGATTTTCACAAAGGGAAGGAGATTACACCGAACTTTTAGAAATAATAATTCTATTATTCAATTGGTTTTTTTACGTTTGGTGGATCCCATCCAACAACAGATCCCGATTTGATATGAGTAAAATATGGTGAGAGAGTTGCACCCGGGAGAGTTCTAACATTATCTTCAATTTTGATAGGTCCCATTCCTGTACCGGCGCCAATTTTACAATTATTTCCAATTTCAATTAAACCAAATCTAAATTTTCCAGATCCTTCATAAGCATGAACTGTCAATCTTGTAAATGCACCTAACAAAGTGTTGTGGCCAATGAAGATAAGCTCAGGTCTGAAATGATCAAGCCAAACTAACTGCATAATCTCAGCTCCTTTACCTACACGTATACCCATCCATCGGTATAAACTATTCTTGAAAGGGGATCCCTTAAGAAGAAATGAAATAAATACCTGGATTACTAAGAGAATTCTGCGACTCAAAGGTAGATTAAGTATTCGCCAACTAATTGAATTTTTTTCCTCAGGTGATCCCAAACCAGAAAAGGTATAATGTCTGCGAATTGGTGAGAAAAACTTATCTAAATTTTCCTTTCCTTCACCAGAATTTGGATTTAGATCATTTACATTTATTCCTTCACCACCAGAAGTTTTACTGATAAAAATTGAACGATTTTTTCTCTTTGAAAATTTAATACCTCGTTTTATGATTTCAGTCGTTACAAGTTTAATAGTTTCTTCCGGAGTTTTATTTTTATACCTTTTCATAAATACTCATTTTAATCAGATTTGCAATGAAATTTACAGAATTATTGGATAAAACGTTAAAAGCGAATTGAAATTATGTAAGTCATGTAATTTTTAAATTAATTATATGTAAATGCTACCATTCAAGAATCGATCATTTAATGTAGTAAGTAGTAAAAACATTGAAATTATGCCAAATTATTAGATTTTAATAATAATATTATGATTTTTGTAATAAAAGTTATTAGGCACACTTATTGTTCGGATTGAGAAATTGTAATCTCAAAAAGTAATTAAATGAAAAATTCAACAAGTAGAGGCAGTAAAATGAAAAAAACAATAAGTTTATTAACAGTATTCCTATTATTCTTTCTATTTATTAATGGTTGTAAAATAGATGAAGGAACTGGTCCTGATACAGGATCAGAGATAACAATAACTGGGCAAGTTATTGATGCATTATCTGAAGAAGGAATTTATCAAGCTGAAGTAAAAGTTTTGGATGGTAGTACTCAACTTGGTATTGCAACAACAGATCAATCTGGTAATTATTCATTAAAAGTAACTATCGATGAAGATAAAGCTCTAAACATAGAAGTAACTATGCCTGATTATACTACAGAAAGTAAAACTGTAAATGCTAAAATGAATCAAAATGTCACTGTCCCGATAATTAGACTCGGGTCAACCGCTGTGGAATCTGGAACTGCTGTAATTGCTGGAAATGTTATTGATAGTAAATATGGAGAACCACTAGAAAATGCCGATGTGAAGTTTTTTGATTCTGGAAGTATTATAAGTGTTGCAACAACTGATTCAGAGGGATCATTTACTGATTCAATTTCGTTGGAAGGGATAAAAGAACTTACAGTTATTACTGTTAAAGCAGCATATCTAGCTGATACTTCTTTTGTTACTGCAGTTTCTGGTGAAGTTAGGGTAATGGAAGACATAAAACTTTATCCACTATCTAATATGATTTCTGGTGATGCAGCTTCTATTTATTTAATGTCACAAAGTTTGGAAAGTATTGGAGTAGCGGAAAGTGGTTCTCCTGAAACTGCTCAAATCACTTTTGAAGTTCAAGATTCAAGTGGTAATCCAATTGATTTAGATCATCAAGTTGCAGTTAATTTTAGATTTGGATCTAATCCAAATGGTGGAGAAATCTTAGCACCTGGTACTGTAGATACTGATGGACAAGGCCTAGCAACTGTTAGTTTAACAAGTGGAACTAAAGCTGGTGCGGTTCAAATAATTGCAGAGATTAATTTCAATGGTCAGACAATAATATCAAAACCAATTAATATAACAATTCATGGAGGTCTTCCTGATCTAGCACATTTTTCTATTGGAGCTGAGAAAAATAACTATCCATACTATAATAAAATTAATTATTCAGCGTCAATTACGGCATTAATAGGAGATAAATATTCAAATCCTGTAAGACCAGGAACAGCAGTTTATTTTTCAACTACTGCAGGAGTCATTCAAGGATCTGCATTGACTGATGACTTAGGGCTTGCTAGCGTAACCCTATTATCTGGTAATCCAAAACCAAATGATCCAGTTTTGGGAGAAGGATTTTTCTACGTAACCGCTAATACTATTGATGAAAACGAGCAATCAATTAGTGCTCCTACACAAATCCTATTTTCAGGTGAACCAATAATTACAATATCACCTGAGACAGTCGATGTAGCAGATAGTAGCTCACAATTATTTACTTATACAGTTATGGACGAAAATGGAAATCCATTAGCAGAAGGCAACTCATACAAGGTGTCAATTGAAACCAGTGGTGATGCTGAAGTTAGTGGAGATATAGATGTGAAAATGGAGGATGTTCAGTTTGGGTCTACATCATTCAGTTTTACATTAACTGATACAAAACCTGGTGAGGTGAATCCAAGTCCTATTACAATTATTATTGAAACTTCTGGTCCTAACGGAACGGCAAGTGAACAAATAGAAGGTATAACACGTTAAGTAAAATAGTTATTGAATTAAAAACTATTATTAAAGAACCAACTTCAATTTTTGGAGTTGGTTCTTTTTTTTGTCCAACAAATTTATACTTATGACTAAAAAGATTTCTATTATTAATCTGAGTAAATTTGATTGTTAATTTTAAAACTAGAGGATAAAAAATGAAACAATTTTTTAAATATTTTTTTGCGTCAGTTTTAGGAACCTTTTCTGCAATATTTCTTCTTGGAGTCTTATTATTCTTTTTTATCCTTGCAGTTACCGCAATGATAGATACTGAAGATATTGTGACTATTTCTCCTAATACAATACTAGAACTGGATTTAAAAGGAGAGTTACCCGAAAGATCTTATTTTGATCCTATTGGAATTTCAAACCTCTTTTCTACCAACTT
>JBDLIN010000221.1:0-6405 GCA_039714835.1 Bacteroidota bacterium
CCAGTCGCAACTTTACCTGTTTGTGGTCGCTGCCTAGTCGAAGATCTTACAGATGCTGGTCTGTTTTTATATACATTTCTATAAGCATTCCTCCTTCCAGCCGCATAACCGGCTCTGTAGCCTGCTCGAGCTCCACGTCTATACCCATGATGATATCCGCGGTGATATCCATGTCTATACCCATAATGATAACCACGCGGTCCCCAATAATATCTATGATAAGGATGGAAATGCCAGCCTACCCAGCCATAGCTGAACCCAACAGAAAAGCCCCAACCAGTCCAGGGATTCCAGTGTACACCAAATCCATACGTTACCGGACGCGGATAATAATAAGACCTATACCATGGACGATACCAGTAACCAGTTCCGTAAACTACCACACCGCCATAAACATAAGAATAAGTGTAACCAGGATAATATCCAACATAGACAACATCAGGGGTTGAGTCATAAATATAAACGTATTTCACATTGTGCACTTCACTGCTCGGTGGAATATCATTAACTTCATCTGGCCGTGTATCACTAACAGCCCATGGACCCGTTGCATTATCTGATACAAACCAAATGGCATCATTAACACAATAGTAACGGTTATTGATTCTTAGAACTTGTTTTTCTGTATTTACAGCATAATAAACATCTGTTCCATCTATTAATTTAAATTCTGGATCCCCATCATAGTATACTACTACGTTGGTCGTATTTCTGTCAACGGCAGCAGTTTGTGGAATACTTTGCTCGAGTAATGCATCTTGAGCTTCTTGAGTGCCTGGAACATTAGCTCTTACATTTCCCATATCAGAAGAATCCGGAATTTTAGAAAAATCTTCAGGTAAATTATTGGGTTCTGTAAATTTCCAATCACCGTCATGAAGCGTTTTCGACTGATACCATCGTCCGGCAAGTAGCACAAAATGTTTTTGTGAAGTTATATCCATAACAATATCTGACTCAGTATTCTTCACATATAGTAAGGACGTTCCTTCAATTGATTGATAATCAGGATCGCTATCGGTTTGAACTAACTCTGAGGGTTTTGTAACAACTATTAACGCCGGAGGTTCAGTAATAGTAGCTAAAATTGAATCCGGTTCTGTTTTATCACGGTTATCCTTTGCTAATTTTTCAATGTCAGAAGGAATATTGTCTGTTGATTTCCATTTACCAGTTATTTCATCCGATTCATACCAGAATTTTCCGCCTTTTATATAATAAGCAGATTCTCCTTTTTCTTTAACTATAAAGAAAGCGGTGTTAACTACATATTCCAATCCGGAGTTTTCAATTTCTTTAATTATTGGATCTCCATCAATTGAGATCAATAAATTTGGAGTAGTTCTAAAATAAATTTCTGGTGGATCATTATTCAACGTTGCCGTTTTTGTTTGCAGATCTTCTACATCCCCTAACGATGCTGTTAGTCGGTCAAGTGACATCACAATATCCCATGATTCTATTTCTGAGGCCAGCAATTGTGAAAATTTATCGATCTTTGATTGATCTTCCATATCCGGAAAATGCATCTTAGGAATTTCTATTTTTTCTAGTGCAGCTGTCCTTTCTTCAATATCAGTACTAATAGTAGCTTTAAACCATGCTGCACAGAAAAGTAAATCTTTCTCTTTGGGTTTAACTGAAACTGCCATTCTTCCTTCAAGAATGTTTTCTTTGAAAGATTCGACTTGGGGCTGATATACGGTTATTACATAGTTGTTTTTTTCAAATTCTCTAGGCCAGGATAGTTCATTTGTCCTTTCAGCAAAAACTGTTATTTGAGTCGATAATAGAAATAATATTAAAAACATCGTCCTTCTCATTTTGTACCCCTTTAGATATTTATAAGCAAATTATCGAATAATTTGCAAAATAACATCTTTAATAATAGTGAAATAAAAATATCCCAAACCATTTAAGACCAAATGTATTATTTTGACTTTTAAAGTTAATCTATTTTTATTAGTTTTTGTATATGAAGTATAAAATTCTAGAACTCAACAATTAAGGAATATATGAAGCTGCCCATTCTTATCGGAATTGTTTTCGTACATCTCGCCCTGATCTTTTATACTATCTTTATAATAAAAGAATCTAAATTACCAAAAGCCACTAATTCTATTTTGTTTTTTCTAACAGCGGCTGTCATTTTTGATATAATTGCTACCACATGTATGATGGCTGGAACAACTAATACTTATTTCACATTTCATGGAATTATAGGTTATATCGGATTACTTGCAATGATAATAGATGCAGTATTAATTTGGAAACATAAACTCAAATTAGGAACCGAAGCTATGTTTAGTAAGGGATTAAACCTCTATTCAAAACTTGCATATGCTTGGTGGATTATAGCTTTTCTAACGGGTGTAATGGTAACAATAAATAGATAGAAAATATTCTCAATTATTTATTTGTTTCCTATTTTACCTATAATGTAAGCCGTTTCATTTAGCTCATTAGCAACCGAAAGAACTGGATCAACATTTTCTTTATCTACAATTGCAATTAATCCGATGCCAAGGTTGAAAGCTTTTCTCATCTCCTCATCGGATATATTGCCTGTTTTTTGGATGAGTTCAAATATTTTTGGAAGTTCCCATGAATTCCAATCAATATTCAACTGCATTTTCTCGGGAACTACACGCATAGTATTACCAAGAATTCCACCGCCGGTAATATGCGAGAATGCTTTAACGTCTATTTGTGTTGAGATTTTCTGAATTAGTTTTAAATACGATTTGTGAACTTTAAGAAGTTCTTCACCGAGAGTTTGGTCAAAGCCTTCGGGAGTATCATTAACTGAATATTTTTCAAATAACACTGCTCTTGCTAGTGAATATCCATTTGTATGAAGCCCGTTTGATTCAAATCCAATTAACACGTCACCGTCTTGAACATTTTCACCATTTATGATTTTTTCTCTATCTACAATTCCAACAATAGTACCTGACATATCATATTCATCTTCAGCATATAGTCCCGGCATTTCAGCAGTTTCTCCGCCAATCAAAGCAACATTGTTTTCTCTGCAAGCTTTGCCAAATCCTTCAATTATTTGTTCAGCTTTCTCAGGGACTAATTTACCAAATGCCATGTAGTCCATAAAATAAAGAGGGATAGCTCCACCAACCGCAATATCATTAACACAGTGGTTTACAAGATCCTGCCCAACTGTATTGTGAATATCCATCATAAAAGCTACTTTCAGCTTTGTTCCAACTCCATCAACGCTGGAAACCATTATCGGTTCTTTATATTTACCGAAATCTACTTTATAAAATGCACCAAAGTGACCAATTCCTGATATTACGTTTTCATTGAATGTTGATTTTACAATATCCTTTATTTTATCAACTGTTTTTTCTCCCGCATCAATATCAACACCAGCAGATTTATATGAAGTACTCAATTATTCCTCTCTAAGTTTTATATTTTAATGTGTAAAGATATAAAACGAACATGATAAAAACTTTAACAAACCAATTGATAATTCAACAAAAACAACAATAAAACCGAAACCCCAAACGAAAATGAGCATCTAATCCAATTAGTGATTATCAATTCACAAATGATTAAATTTAAAGTTCTAAAATTTTAGATAATAGAGAAAAATGCTTAACACTGATTTAAGTGAAAGAGAAAAATCGATACTTAGATATGTGATCCATCAATTTATTTTAACAGCTAATCCTGTTGGATCGAGAAACATATCGAAAAAGTATGACCTTGGATTATCTCCAGCAACTATAAGAAATATTATGGCCGACCTAGAAGACACAGGTTTGCTTGGACATCCACATACTTCTGCTGGTAGGGTTCCAACAGATAATGGTTATCGATTTTATGTTGATTCACTTATGGGAACTCCTAAATTAGGTAGAGCCGACAAAAGATCTGCAGACAAAAACATTGATTCAAAGAAAGCAGATGATTTAGTAAAAGCTACTTCATCTATTTTAAGTGATATCACTAATCAATTAGCATTAATCACGTACCCTAAAATCAGTAATTCTATCTTAGAAAAAATTCAGATAGTCAGGTTATCTAGCTCTAGAGTTTTGGTTGTGGTTACGGTTATGCCTGGTATAGTTAAAACCATTACTCTAGAACTTCAAATTTCTGTTCAGCAGAGTAAATTAAATTCTGTTCAGCGTATTCTTAATCAAAGGTTATCGGGATTGAAGTTTTCTGAAATTAGAAATTCCATTGCTGATAGAATTAGAAATTTTAAGGCGGAAGAATTAAAACCGATTATTCGTGTGTTTCTTGAATCAGCAGATAAAATATTTAATGATGAAAAAAGTAGCGGGTCTGTTATTTCGGGAGCTAAAAACATATTGACTCAACCTGAATTTGAGGATATAGAAAAATTTCAAAGTATTATTGAGCTGGTTGAAGACAGAGATGTAATTGTTCATGTAATGGATAAGTATTCTAAAGATGATAGTAATGATGTTTCAATTACTATTGGCTCTGAAAATGAAGAGAAAAAATTTATGAGTTATAGTTTAATTACAAAAGAATATAAGGTTGGCAGCGGAAGCGGAACAGTTGGAATTATTGGGCCAAAACGGATGGAGTATTCTAAAGTTGTGGCTGCAGTAGAATATGTCGCCCGACTTTTATCAAAAGAATTAGTAAAATAATTTTAATATAGATTGTATAGAGAGGAGATTCATTAAAGATGAAAAAGAAAAAAAAGGAAGAAATATTAGAAGAAGAAAATATTCCAGTTGAGAAAAATGAGGAAGAAGAAACCATAGATGAAGAAAAATCTGTTTCTGAAGATGACTCAACAACAAACGATGAACGAATTGCTGAACTTGAAGAAAAAAATCAAGAGCTTAATGATAGATTGCTTAGACGGGCAGCAGAGTTTGAAAACTATAAACGTAGAACTGAAACTGAGAAAGAGGTACTTTTTAAATATGCTGCCGAACCTTTTATCTTAAAGATACTTCCAATATATGATGACGTACAAAGGTCATTATCACATATTGATGACGATAATATGGATTCGTTGAGAGATGGTTATAAAATGATTGCTGATAAATTTACTCAGGTTCTTGATGGACAAGGGGTGAAGAAAATTGAAACATCTGGAAAAGAATTTGATTATGAATATCACGAAGCATTGCTGCAGCAGCCCTCGAGTGATGTTCCTGAAAACATTATCCTTGAAGAAGTAGAAGCCGGATACATTTATAAAGATAAAGTACTAAAGCATGCAAAGGTTATTGTAAGTCAAGGAATAGAGAATCAAGAAGAAGCACAAGTAGATAAAGAAGAAAACGCAAAGGAATAGAACAAAATGGCGAAAAGAGATTATTATGAAATATTGGGTTTGGCTAAAAATGCTTCATCCGACGAAATAAAAAAAGCTTATAGAAAATTAGCAATGCAGTATCATCCTGACAGGAATCCAGATGATAAAAAAGCAGAAGAAAATTTTAAAGAAGCGGCAGAAGCATACGAGGTTCTGAGTGATAGCGACAAAAGATCGAAATATGATCGCTTTGGGCATGAGGGAATGCGAGGTGGACAAGATTTTCATGGATTTACAAATGCGCAAGATATTTTTAGTCATTTCTCCGATATCTTCGGAGGAGGATTTGGTGGCGGTTCATCTATTTTTGATGACTTCTTTGGTGGTGGTTCATCACAAAGAGGGCAAAGATCAACAGGAACCCCAGGACAAGATCTGAAAGTTACTTTAAAACTCGCTTTAGAAGAAATTGCCGGGGGAACCACAAAAAAAATCAAATTGAAAAAACATAATGTATGTAATTCTTGTAGTGGTACTGGAGCAAAAGATTCTGCATCCTATCAGACCTGCTCTGCATGTTCTGGTACTGGTGAGGTTAAACAAGTTTCACGTTCACTATTTGGACAGTTTGTAAATATTGCTCCATGCAGTAATTGTAGCGGAACCGGAAAAGTTATTACATCGCCTTGTTCTTCATGTCGCGGTGATGGAAGAATATATGAAGAATCCACTATAAAAATAAATATTCCTGCTGGTGTTACTGATAATAGTTATATGACTTTACGCGGAGAAGGTAGTGTCGGCAAAAATGGTGGTCCCGCTGGAGATATAATTGTGATATTTCAAGAGCAGCATCATAACCACTTTGTTCGTGATGGTGATAATTTAATCTACGAATTGTCAATAAGTTATCCTGAGGCTGTTTTAGGAACCGAAGTTGAAATTCCAACTTTATCTGGTAGAGCAAAATTAAAAATTGATTCTGGAACTGAATCTGGAAAATATTTAAAAATGCGTGAAAAGGGAATTCAGCATTTGAATAGACATGGTGCTGGTGATCAACTCGTTAAGGTAAATATTCATGTACCTAAAAAAGTAAACTCTAAAGAAAAGGATATGCTTAAAGAATTAGA
>JBDLIN010000222.1:0-6385 GCA_039714835.1 Bacteroidota bacterium
TTATTTTTTGCATATTCAAGGGCTACGTAGTTAGTTATTGGTTTTGGAGTAATGACAATCCCACCAGGATGAATGCTTAAATGTCTAGGAAATCCAGATAATTTCGAGGCTATTTCAATTATTGTCTTCCACGGTTCACTTGAAAAATCTAGAGATTTCGATTCTGGGAATTTTTCTGATAATCTTCCAAGATTTTTTGCACTTGTCCATGGAATGAATTTACTATACTTTGATATTTCCTCGTTTGGAATACCAAAAGCTTTTGCAGTTTCACGGAAAGCAGAACGTGCTCTAAAAGTTACAGTTGTTGAGATCATTGCAACTTTATCATACCCATATTTATCGAAAACATATTTTATCATTTCATCCCGCTCTTTCCATGAAAAATCTAGATCAATATCAGGTGGATTTTTTCGTCCTTTGTTCAAAAAACGTTCAAAATAAAGATTGTGTTTTATCGGATCAACTTGAGTAAAGCCGAGACAGTATGAAACAAGACTATCAGCAGCGGATCCTCTTCCAATAGTAATTATCTTTCTCCTTTCAGCTTCTCTTACAATGTCCCATACAACTAAAAAATAATTACTGAAGCCAAGTTCTTCAATAACTTCAAGTTCATATTTTAATCGATCAATTGCTTTTTGCGTTAAGGGCTGGTATCGCTTCTTGAGTCCTTCAAAAGATAATTTCCAGAGATAAGAATAGGCATTCTCCACTTCTGGTACAGGATAAATCGGGAATTTGTATTCACCAAACTTCAAATCAACATTACAACTATCAGTAATGAACTCAACATTTTTTAATGCTTCAGGAAGTTTTGCCCATTTCCTCTGCATCTCTTTAGGTGAATGGAAATAAAACTCCTCATCAACTAGTAATGATTTATCGATATTCTCAATCGTGCTATTTTCTTTTATCGCAGTAACTATCTTGTGTAGGAAAAAATCTTCTTTCTTTTCAAAATAAATTGGCTGTGATGCTACAAATTTAATCCCATTTTCTTGTGCAAATTGATATAACTCTCTTGTCTTCTTTTTTTGTTTTTTCGTAACAATTAGCTCAACGTAAAAATTAGATAGTTTTTTGATTATGTTCTTATTCCCTTCTAACAGCTTAATAGATGAACTAATTAGAAAGAGATTTGATAAATCCTCCTTCAACAGATCAGCTACTCTAAAATCATCCTTCAATTTGCGAGTTGTTATAATTTTACAAAGTTGAGAATAACCTTCATTATTTTTCGCAAGGAGCAATAAGTTACTTTCACTATCCTCAGGATCATCAATGAATGTTCCGAGTATTGGTTTTATTCCCTTTTCCTCTGCCAGTTTTGCAAATTGGATTAATCCGTACATTCCATTCGTGTCAGTTAAGGAGACATACTTACTTTCATGTTCTATTGCTAACTCAATCAAACGATCAAATGGAATTGTGCCAGATAAAAAGGAATGAGTTGAATGTGCGTGTAGTGACAGCATAATGACAAATCTTAGATTAATAATTTACTATCTTTCTTCTCGAAAATTTAAGTTATTGGTTACACAAATACAAAATTATTGAATTATGGACAGAGCTGAATTATTAAGAAGAATAAAAAATAAAGGAATGACATTTGAAAAGTTCAACGATCTGGCTGATACCAAGATAAGAGAGACAGATGAATCCAAATTAGATAATGAGGCAAAAAGAAAGTTTGGCTTTACTCAATTGAATCAGAGAAGAACATATAGAATATTAAAAACTTATAAAGTTAATGAAAAGATAGAAAAAGCTATTTCTAAAATAATTCAAACTCAAACTTGGATGATATTAACTGAAGACTGGTGCGGAGATTCTGCTCAAAATCTTCCATATATTTACAAATATTCTGAGTTGAATGATAATATTGAATTAAAGATCCTTAATCGCGAAAGTAATTTGGATATTATGGACAAATATTTAACTAATGGTGTAAGAGCCATTCCTATGTTTATAGCTTTTGATGAAAATGGGAATGAATTATTTGAGTGGGGTCCTAGACCGGAAGAGGCTAAAGAACTTGTAGCAAAATGGAAAGCAGAAGGTGACACAAAAGATCAGTTCAATGAGAAACTTCATTTATGGTATGGCAGAAATAGAGGTAAAGACTTTGAAAAAGAATTTTTAAGACTACTTGATCGTGAGGCGTAATCTTATCTGTTTTTTTTATCCAACATCTTTGTCATTCCCGCATGTCTTAAGCGGGAATCTACAGATACTTAGAGATTCCGGCTAACTGATTGCCGGAATGACAATTTTTAATAATCATACCTTGTGCGTTAGTCCATCATGGTTATTTCATCAGGTTTTATCTAAAATCTTAATTATCATCCTTTTGATCTGTTTCATGTATGATTGGAACAGTTATTAAAACTTTACATGCTGAGGGCTTTCCGTTTAACATACCAGGTTCAAACTGTGTACGAAGTATTGCCATTTCCATCGCATCATCACAGCCGTAGCCAATACCATTTATCACTTTCGTCTCTAAGACAATTCCATATTCATCAATGTCAGCTTCAACTTCAATGTCTCCTTCAATTTTTTCTCTTTTAACAATTGGCGGCATTTTGAAATTATCAAAAATTGATTTAATTCCCTCTTTTGGTCTTGCGCAAACATCAATATCACATGAGAAATTTTTAAATACTTTTCGTACTACTTTCGTAGTGTCAATTCTATTATTTAAAGAATCATCTTCATTACTATCTTTTGAAATAAATTCTTTGGAAGGTGAACTATAATACATTTGCACATTATCACTAAGCACAAATGGGATTTTGAATAACACATTACTTTCAACTGCAGCGTTGTTTGCCTGTCCGGGTAAAAACTTAGAGGTTTTAACCGCTTCAGTAGCAGCTTCATCACAGCCAAGTCCCAATCCACGAAGGACATTTACTTCTTTAACTTCGCCTTTACTATCTACCCTTGCGACAACTGTCACATACCCTTCTAAACCATAAAGCTTTGCATGTTCAGGATATACAAGATTAGAGAGAATTTCTGTCATTCCGCCAACTGGTTTAGGACAGATATCAGCACCTTCACATATAAAAAGATCATGGTTTTTTTGAATTCCATTTTGAGTATTACCATATTTATATGCTTCGACGGGAGCGACATATAGTGAATCATAATTTACGTTAATCGTTTTTAATAAACGACCTTTATCATAAGTCCTTACCTCTTTCAATCCACCATTTTCATAGTACGATTTTGTTTGCCCGTCTTTAATTCCATCACGTATTGAAATTTCTTCTTTAACTAAACCGGTTTGATAAAATTCCCGCCAAATATCGGTAAGTTTGCCATCGGAATAAGTTTTTTCAGCTTTTAGATTTCCGTTTTCGTAATACCAGTAACTTGTACCCTCAAGTACATCTCCAGCAAAATAGATCATTCCATCAACTTTACCGCTTGGATAATAAGTATAAATAAAACCATCTTGCGCTGTTAAAATGATAGGCAGTACTATTAGTAGGATTAGTAATTTATTCAGCATTCGTATTTTAATAATTAAAAAATGAATGTAAATATACGAGAATGATATAAATAATATAAGTCAAATTTTCTTACTATCTTCTTACTCAATTGTCTATATACCGATAACAAATTGTGGTTTACGGTATATGAAAATTGTATTATATCGGTATAACACACTCTAAATCGGTCCCACATGCGGGACCAATAAAGATTGTGTATATTTGCATCACTTTAACAAAAAGTATTTTATGATATTTATGCAAAAAACACTTCTTTTATTGACATTATTCCTACTTGGCACTTCTCAGGTATACTCGCAAAATATGATCGATAGAACCAAACTTAAATCAGAATATGCGTTAAAGCAAAATAGAAGTGAATATATACAAGCATTAAAAAATAAAATTCAAACTATTTTTGACCAGAAGTTGAGTTCTGCAAATGAAAAAGAGTGGCGCTCACTTTTCCGCGAAATTGGTTTAATATTTTACAAATCTGATAAAGTTTACAGAGCGATTCAAGAAGCTATATTATATTCACCTTCAGCTTCTCTGAAATTTAAAAGATCAATTGTTGAAACTATATTAATCCTTTATCCAAAAGAGTTTTCAGATTTTATTGAGAATGAATGGCGGACAACAGTTGATCCAACACTATTTGCGTATACGTCTCAATATATGCTTAATCAAAATGAAAGTATTACAACAAGAAAAAGAATATCAAACGCATTAATAACACGATTTAAGAATTGGGAAAGTATTTCTCAGTTAAAGTTTCTGAATTATTATTTAATGAATAAAGATACCGTAACACCAGTGCTGAGGGAGGTATTACATCACCCGTTTATGACTGGAAAAACAATAATATTTTCACTTCATCGTAAGAATAGATCATATGCAGGAATAACTATAATTAGAAAACCTAACGGAAGTTTTGTAAAAGATGAAAATGATTCGATTTTCTACATTAAACAATTAGCAAAATCAGTAAGCGGATTACCCGGATATTTAAGCCAAGGTGATACTCCACAAGGTGTTTTTTCCATTGTAGGATTTTATGTATCCCCCACTCCTTCGATAGGTCCGACTGCCAATGTTCTTACAAGAATCCCATATGAAGTTCCTACTAAACTTTTTTATCATGGAGCAATCAAGGATAAAAAATGGAAATTGGAGGATTATAAAAATCTATTACCCTCAAGTTGGAGAAATTATCTTCCAATTTATGAATCATTTTATGCTGGTAAAACCGGACGACGCAAAATTGTTATGCATGGTTCGGTAGATGATTTAAATTTTTATAAAGATGAAACATACTTTCCACTTACTCCATCAAAGGGCTGCTTAACATCAAAAGAAATCTGGTCTGAAAAGACTGGAAAAAATATTGAAAGTGATCAGACAAAACTGATGAATGCATTCTTCTCCACTGGTGAAATAGAGGGATTTCTGGTAGTAATTAATATTGATGATAAAGAAAAAGATGTGTCGATTGAGGAAATTCTTCCCTTTATTGATAATTAATCACACTGATTTTATCTCATTCCAAATTAATGCTGATGCCCCTAAAACAGCTGCGTCTCCTTCACTTAGCCCGGAATTTATTAATTTAATTTTTCCTTTGTAATTACTTAGCAAATTAAGTTCCATATGCTTTTTGGTTGGTTCTAAGATCAAATCGCCAGCTTGAGCCAATCCTCCAAATATTACAATAGCTTCTGGACTTAATATTGCAACTGTATCTGCCAATGCTTCACCGAGTATCTTCCCAGTATATTTAAATGCATTGATTGCAATCTTATCACCACTTTTCGCTGCATCATAGATTGTCTTTGCTGTCATTTCTGAAAATGGGATATTACGCAGGGAGCTTTCTTCCCTGTAACCAGCTAACATCTCTGAAACAGTTCTAATTATTCCAGTGGCTGATGCATAAGTTTCTAAACAACCTTTTTTACCGCAACCACAGCGTCTACCTTCCCTAACAGCATTTACATGTCCCAACTCACCAGCAAATCCATCATGACCGTATAATACTTTACCTTCTACTACTATACCACTTCCTAAACCAGTACCTAACGTGATCTCAATGAAATTTTTCATACCACGAGCTGATCCAAACTGCACTTCCCCTATCGCTGCTGCATTAGCATCATTTGTTAAGGCAAATGGTACATCATAATATTTTTTAACTAATTCTTTAACATTTACATAACCCCAATTTAAGTTTGGTGGATTCTCGATACACCCCTTGTAATAATTTGCGTCAGGTGCACCAACTCCAATTCCAATTAGTTTATATGTAGAAGAATATGAAATAAATATTTCATTGAATTTTTCAAATATTCTTTGGAAGAGATCTTCAGCAGGATCATTACCGTTAGTCAATATGGATTCCTCAAAAACAATCTCCCCTTTTTCAGTCACTATTCCAAATACTGTATTTGTACCACCAATATCAATTCCTAGAGTTACATCAGTCATGTTTTACCTATTTTATTAAGTTTTTAAAAATAAAGAAAAGTAATTAAAAGATTATAATTTTAGAAGATTATTTAGAACTCTTTTTAATATATTTACAACTCAAATTTCGGAGAGGTGCAGGAGTTCCCGCAAATATAATTTGCGGGATAAAGGTTGTTTATCCGCCTTTGGAGGAAAGTGTGTGTACGTGCAAGCGTACCGTGGGTTCTCTCGTAGGGACTCCTTCGGTGGAATTCCTCTCCTAACTGTTTGCATTAGCTCGTAGGAAGTAATATTGTGCATTACTTTGCTTATGTTCTAGTTAGTTTGAAAGATGGTATCCATTATTATGGAAGTACATCTAATTTAGATAATAGAATTAAATATCATAATGCAGGAAGGAGTAAATTTACAAGAGG
>JBDLIN010000223.1:0-6352 GCA_039714835.1 Bacteroidota bacterium
CTCACCTCTCCGCCTAAAAATTAGATGTTGTTGGAATCCTAAGTTTGTCAAACATGTGATGATAAAATGAGAAGGATTTTTCTATTTGACTTTTAACCTTCAATAGATGTTAGGCTAATTTTACTAACAATTATTTTGTTAATAAAATAATTGTCTAAGAGAATTCTAATCTGTTTCGGATTCTTTTCTTATAAGTCAAACATCGCCATAACCATTCAAAAGGACCAAATCGAAAATATCTTAACCAAATATTGCTAAAAATAATTTGCAATACCAAAATAGTGAACACAATTCCCATTATAGGTATTAAACCGATTTTGCCAATCAAATTAAAACCAAAATTATAGAATATCAATATCATGATTACTGTCTGGGATAAATAATTACTAAGGGCCATTCTACCCAAAGGTATTAAATGCTCTAATATTTTTTTACCTATAGTAGTCTGTACAATTTTAAATATTGAAATAATATAAAAAATGCTCATAAATATTTGCCCAACTACTAAAAGAAATTTGTAAAGAATGTTTGGCAATGTTGGTAGTAATTGATATACATTTCCCCCCAGAAAATTAGCAGATATAGTTGCCAGAAGCCCAATAATTAAACTGGAAATAAATAAATATGTTGATTTTCTTTTTTCAGTAAAAAAACCAATGGAAGCTAAATAGTATCCGAATAAAAATATTCCAAAGAGAACAAAAAGTCTTCCTGATGGGATATAACCCAGATATTTCCATACAATATGGTGAATATTTAATAAGAATAGTTCTGTCACTGTTCCATTTTGGAATGTTTCAATCACAATATTTGGAGTCATATCTGGATAATTTACATGTGCAAGGGCTTCAGTATTTTCAGGACCACTAATAATTTGGTCAGGAATAAATGGAAGCACTGCCAAATCTATTAGAAGAGGGATAAGCATAAAAAATACGGCCCAACGCAAAACATTTTTTGGCTTAACATTACGGAACAAAATAAGGATAAAACCCATTATAGAATAGGTTAGCAGAATATCCCCAAACCAAATCAAACTATGTATGAATCCAATTATAAATAGAAAAAACACTCGTCTGCGATAGGTTTTTAAAAAAGTAGTTGAATCTTCAATGTACTTATTAAATTGGAGATAAAATCCTACTGCAAAAAGGATTGAAAAAATTGTATAAAATTTTCTTCTGATAATAAAATCTAAAAACGAAAATATACTTTCATTTAACTGAAAATCAGGTATTTGTTTTAGATTTTCAAAAGGTAAAAAGGAGTAACCACTAAAATAGAGCATATTATTGAAGATAATGCCAAGCAATGCAAAACCGCGGAGTATGTCAAGAATTTCAATTCTTTCTTGAGGTTCTGTGGGTGTAAATATTTTCATAATTTCACACCTCTTTTTATAGATGCAGTCTTATAGTTAGGCACATTTTTATAAAATAATTTCTTGATATATTATAATGATATAATCATAAACTATAACCTAAACTTATTCCTAAAAAAAACAAATTTAAATCATCATATTTGTTAAAAGTCAATCCTATTCGAAACAATAATCCATCTTTTTTTTGATATCTGTATCCTATAACACTGTGAAAAAAAATTGGAGAATCAAAATTATAATCTTTGTGCCATACAGGCGTGACACCTAAGCCAGCTCCAATCTCAAATCTTTTATTTTTTTCCCCGCGAAGGTAATAGTAAACAATATTGGGTATAAAACTTGATACTTCAATCTCTTCCTGTTCTTCGTCTTCTTTTTTATAAGAATAATAGTACGCTATACCCAGGCTAAACCGTGACGATTTATTTATTCGAAAGTCTACATTTATTCCAGAGAATGGTTTTCCGATGAGTTCTACAAAAAATGCTGTACCTGGTTCTTTATAAACTAGTTTTATTGAGTCTTGAGTACTTTCTTCTTGTTGCCCTTCTACAAAACGGTCGATGTACAAACCACGATTTTTTATTGATGCTTCAGATTGTTCAATTTTCTTTAGGCTTAATTCTCCTGTTTTGTTATCAAGGTAAGATATTTCTAAAAAGTATTTATTATCTGATGATTTAAAATATACTGCAGATTGAAATCCAATGATATTAAGAAACAATTTGAATTTTTGATTTTCCTTCTGATCAATTTCTTTTCCAACACGCTCACTTATTGTAATAATTTCTCTTTCTGCTTTCTGTTCATATATCTGACAATAAGAGAACTCTGTAATAGTAACAAATAGAAATATTAAGAAAGAATACTTTCTAAGCATGATTTTCTCCTTTCTTTGATATTAAATATCTCTTTATAAATAAAATTATGATTTATGCCTAACTTTACTTGACCCGACGAAAACACCTATTGGCTAGAATGTTAGCCCGAATGATTTTCGTAATAATATTCCATCACTATTTCTATTTACACAATAAGCTTTTTTTTTAACTTACAAAAAATTATTCAATTTATCATTGGTTAATTAGGTAGAAATAATCTTCTACCTAACAAACCACCATTTTATTCCGAATAATTTTCTCCTTCATTTATATCAACTCGCTTTACTTGTACTTCAAGCTGCAATAATATTATCATAGTTTTCGATTGTATCTATTACATTATCACTCTCTTTTAATTCATGAAAAAGTTCTTGGAGTTCTGCTCTTTTAAATGAGAGTTGAGATGAATTGAGTTTTTCAATCTCTGTATTGGATGTTGTTCCAAGGACCTTTTGAATTATTAAGGTTTTATTTTTCTTATCATCAGCAGAGCGTGGTGAACCTAATCCATTTAATTCAAATAGTGCATGAATTTTTTCAAGTTCTATTTTCTGATTTTGTTTCCATTCAAAATAATCCTAATAATATTTCCCTTCTTACTAGTTAATACCCTATTTATAAAACCATAAATCACATTAGTATCTTCAAAATCAATATCGAGAAGAGAGCCACACTCTTTATTCCATATTTTATTATAAAATTAACCGGATAAATATTTTTATTCATGCATGTAATTCTTTGTTTTTATTACAGTTACATTTGACTCTGAATCGCTTTTACTAAATTATTTATTTGTTTAAGAGAATATTATTATTAATTTTACCCAGTATCTTTTTTAAAAGTAAATAAATAAAAATATTATTTAGAGGATTTTTAAACGGGTATTCGTACAAGTGCATTCCTACTGCTGAAGCTCGCTGAGCCATAAGGCAGCCTAGTCAACCCAAACCAAAATATTATTAAAATCAAAAGGAATATTCAATAATGAAACTCAATCAGCTTCTTTCAGTTATTCCAGAAACGACGAGCGTCACTGGTGACACCGATCGTGAGATCGCCGGCGTGGTCTATGACCCCCTGCGCGTTAAGCGAGATTTTCTTTACATAGCGATCAACATTTATACACAGCTCGACAAGATCGAGCACCCCGACGGCCACCAGTTTGTCGATAAGGCGATCGAGGCCGGCGCTACTGCTGTGATTCTCGATCACGACATGCCTGTGCCCGAAAGCGTCACGAAGATAGTTGTTCCCGACTCGCGTTTGGTGCTGGCTCTGATCGCAGGCGAATTTTACGGTCATCCCTCGCGCCAGATGAAACTGATCGGCATCACCGGTACCAACGGAAAAACAACAACAGCACATGTGATCGAGGCCATCCTGATCGAGAAATACCGCATCGGTTTGATCGGAACCCTCTACTGCAAAGTCGCTGGTGAGATAAAGAAATCCAAAGACACAACACCCGAGCCCCCAGACCTTCAAGAGATCTTCCAGACCATGGTTGACAATGACTGTACTCACACTGTGATGGAGGTTTCCTCGCACGGCGTCGATTTCCACCGTGTTGATGGTGTAGACTATGAAGTCGGCGGCTGGACGAATTTTACACAGGATCACCTCGATTATCATGGTTCGATGGAAGAGTATATGGAGTGCAAACTCCAGTGGGTCCGCACGCTGGATTCGAGTAAGCACATGATAGTGAACGTTGATGATCCTGCTGTCGGGCACTTCCGTGAAGCCTCAAAGGCAAAAGTTATTACATATGGCCTCAATGGGAATGCCAACGTTACAGCCAAGAATGTTGAACTCTCAGGTGAAGGCACGAAGTTTACTCTTGTAACCTCCCCGGGTGAAATCGACATTAACGCCAAACTCCGCGGGCAATTCAACCTCTACAACATGCTATGCGGTGTGGCGATGTGCCTGCCACTGGGCGTGGAACTTGAAACAATCAAAGCCGGGCTGGAAAAACAGATCATCGTCTTTGGGCGTTTTCATCCGATTGAACGTGGACAGGACTTCGCAGTCATCATCGACTATGCACACACTCCAGACGGACTTGTAAAAGTGCTTGATGCCGCACGCGCGACAAATCCCAAACGGCTCGTCACTGTATTCGGATGCGGCGGTGACCGTGACCGTACCAAACGCCCGCTCATGGCCGAGGTCGTCGATGAGAAAAGCGACAGATTCATCATCACTGACGACAATCCACGTACGGAGGATCCAGAAGTGATTGTTAAAGACATCCTTGAGGGTGTGTCGTCTGGTGAAAATCAATATGATATTATACACGATCGTGGCGAGGCTATAGAGCACGCTATTAATACTGCCGAGCCCGGTGATATGATCATCATTGCCGGAAAAGGTCACGAAACAACTCAGACACTCAAAGACACAACTATTGAATTTAACGACGTCGAAGTCGCTGACGGATTTGTAGCCAAGCGACTCGGCCAAGATTGAAAAGGAGACTAACTTATGTCCACCATTATTCGAGAACTAATTGCTGAACCACTTGACCTTCCCCTCTGGGAACCGTTCAAAATAGCAACGGGAATCAAAGACGCTGCATGGAATGTTCTGATCCGTGTTATTTTAGAAGACGGCACCACCGGTTTCGGCGAAGTTTCACCTTCACCCTACACAACGGGTGACACTCGAGAAACCGTGATCGCAGTCATGGAGCAACTTCGTCCGGCAGTAGTCGGCAAAGACGTCCGCTCATGGCGCGGGATCCTGAATGAGACACGCAAGCTTGTTCGCAATCAGGTCGCTGCGCACAGTGGTCTGGAAATTGCCGTTCTCGACGCTTTCGGCAAGTCACAGGGTGTCGCACTGGCTGATATGTTCGGCGGTGTGAAAAAGTCGGTTGAAACCGACATGACTCTCTCACTCGGAACACCAGAGAAAGCTGGTGAGGACGCCGCGAAATTTATCAAACAAGGATTCAGCAAGCTTAAAATTAAAGTAGGTATGGATGTCCAAACGGACGCAGATCGCATTGTTGCCGTGCGTGATAATGCCCCAAATGCTGAAATTTCACTAGATGCCAATCAAGCTTTTTCACCTAAGGATGCCGTCGAGCTTATTCAGCGAGCCAATGCGCGTAGCGCCAACATCAGTATGTTCGAGCAGCCTGTTCGCAAAGACGATTTCGAAGGAATGCGTTTTGTACGCGATCACTGCCCGCTGCCTGTCGCGGCGGATGAAACGGTCTTCACCCCTGAGGATGCGCTACGTGTTGTGCGGGAGGGTGCGGCCGATATGATAAATATCAAGGTCGCTAAGTGCGGCATCCTCGGTGCGCTCGAAATAATCTCTATTTGCCGTGCCGCCAATATAGGACTAATGATAGGCGCTATGATGGAATCGAAAATCGGACTTGCCGCCTCTGTTCATCTTTCTTGCGGATTCGGCAATTTTGTCCACAACGATCTCGATTCGGTCTATTTGCTCAAACCGTTCGAGTGCGAGGGTGGATTCAATCTCGATGGTCCAAATTTCTCTGTCGAGGGAATCACCGGCGGCACAGGGATTATCTATGAGCCAAAGTGAGGCCGATGAAAATCGGCATGATGGATTTGTAACATTAGGTACATACAGAAGTAATATAAATTTAATCTTTAATCTAAAAGGATAAATAATGAGCCATAATCTTAATAAGTCGCTAATTAGAGAACTAGCAAATAAATATCATACTCCGCTGTACATATTCTCAGAAAAAGAGATCAGAAACCAATGTCAAAAATTAAAGTCAGCTATTTCTTATGAAAACAAACAAATCAGATATGCCTGCAAAGCTCTCACTTTACAAGCCATATTGAAAATAGTAAGAAGCGAAGGAATTTATATTGATGCTGTTTCCATAAACGAAGTAAAGCGAGCACAAAGAGCCGGATACAATGCTGATGAAATTCTTTATACTGGTGAAGGTGCATCCCAATTAGCTTTCGAAGAATTGTTGGGAAAAGGAATTTTAATTAACTGTTCGTCTATTGATCAAATTAGGCTTATTGGAAAAATCAAAAAAGGCAGCTCTTGTTCTATTAGAATAAATCCAGGCGAGGGTCATGGAGCGACA
>JBDLIN010000224.1:0-6344 GCA_039714835.1 Bacteroidota bacterium
TAGTAATCATATTCAGACTAACAAAATGATGCTGGTAAAATAATACAGCATGCTCATAGTTATCGAAATCAACAAAACAAATTCTTACACTAAATAATACAATACTTTAAGAGTAAAATAACCTTATTAAAAAGTGATAAAATCTTTATATTATTGTAAATTTGTATAACGATATTGGTCACAAATCAAAATATAGTGGCACTTTCAAATAAGCAGAAAAAATACATAAGAACTTACAAAAGCAGGTTATCTGAAACACGAATTGCTAAAAATTTAGGAGTACCTACCCATCGAGTAAGAACGTATAGCAGATCTTTAGAGAGTAAAAAATATCCATTCTATTATAACTTAATTTTGATATCAATACCTTTTCTTGCAATCTTTCTATTAGAATTTTCTCTTGTTAAATTAAATTATGGCAGAGAATATAATCAATGGGAGGTAGTTGATCATAAAAAGATGGTGTTAAATAGAGAGATTGCATATAGGTATTTTTATCAAACTGAATCAGTGCCATCCCCTTCTCATGACCTTTTTGACATAAAAAAGAAACCTGATGCTATTCGTATTTTTGTTATTGGGGGAAATAGTGCTGCAGGTTACCCATTCAGTCCTAACGGATCATTCGCCAAATATGTACGTAAGCGACTTGAACTAGTCTATCCAGATAGAACTATAGAAGTTATTAATTGTGCAATGAATGCGATAAATAGTTACGCAATATTAGACATGCTTCCCGGAATTATAGAACAAAAACCAGATATCCTTCTCATTTATGCTGGTCATAATGAATATTATGGTGCACTTGGTGCAGGATCATTGGAATCACTCGGTAATTCTCGAGGATTAGTTAATTTTATGCTCTCCATAAATCATTATAAAACTATCCAGTTAATTCGCAACAGTATTCAATCAGTGGTTCAACTCTTTACATCAAGTGAAAAACCTACAGGAACACTTATGTCAAGAATGGCAAATGAAAAAATGATTGAGATAGATTCTGAAATTTATAATAATGGAATCAATCAGTTTGAGGAAAATCTAAGAGATATTCTACTAATAGCAAAAGAGGCTAATGTAAAGGTGGTTCTTTCTGATCTGACAAGCAATATTAAAGATCAACAGCCATTTGTCTCTGTTGAAAATCCACCTGATAAATCAGCAAATATTGCTTATGAAAAAGGAAATGAGCTTTTGGATTTTAACCATAGTGAAGAAGCAAAAAAATTATTTTATGATGCAAAGGATCTCGACGGACTTCGTTTCCGCGCGCCATCAGATATGAACAGGATCATTTATAAACTTGCAGAAGAATTTGATTATTCTGTTATAGAAGCAGATTCCACATTCAATTCAATAAGTTCTAATAACATTGTTGGAAACAATCTGATAACGGATCATCTTCATCCAACCCTAGAAGGTTATCAGGTTATTGGAAAATTATTTTTTGAAAAAATGCATAGTTTAAATTATTTACCTGTGTCATCAGAAATTGCTCATAATTCAGCTCAACAAGATAAATATGTAAAAGAAAACTACGATTTCACAAAATTTGATTCTGTAATTACAAATTATAGAATAACAATTTCAAAATATAACTGGCCTTTTGTAGATGATCGGCCCTCAAATCAATACGTGTTGGAAAAACTAAACCTAAAAAGTTATTCAGATTCACTCGCTTTGTCTGTTCTCGAAAATAAAATCACTTGGGAAAAAGCTCATAGAAATTTGGCAAAAAAGTTTCTTGAAAAAGGTGATATTAATAATTATCTAAAAGAAATGGATGATATTATTTTTCAGTATCCCTTTAAATATGACTATTATTACTTGGTTGCAACTAATCTGCTTCAGCTTAAAATGTATAGTAAGGTACTTCCATATTTGGAAAAATATGATAAACTTTCACCCACTGCCTTTACCTCAAAATGGATTGGAATAATTGAACTTTCAAAAAATAATGTTCATAAAGCTGTCAGTTATCTTGAAAAGAGTACAAAACTTAATTCTTTTGATGATCAAGTTTATTATAATTTAGCAGATGCATATTCTAAAATCAATAATCATAAAAAAGCACTTTCAGCAATTGATAACTGTCTAATGATCAATCCAAATTACACCGGTGCAAGATCTCTTCAAAACAAACTACTAAAGGCTGTCCGAAAAAAATAAAATAATTCTTTGTAGGGAACAACCATGGTTGTTCCCTACACTGCATTTATATCAAAAAACGAATAGCCAATTTCTAATAATGTATACAACCTATTCGTTAGTATTAAGGCAAATTTATTACAATTATTAAAAACTGGTTATTGACCTAAAATAATTGACGTAAAGAAAATCAACTTTTGGAGCGTTAAGAAAGAAAATCTGTCTGAGGAATGAATTGACGAGTTATTTTCTTTTAGCGTAAAGAGTTTATTTTTAGTCAATTATTTTCAGTCTTGACTTTTCTTTAGGTACTTTTCTTTGTGTCAAGACAAAGAAAAGTATATTCTGTTTACACACAAAAATATTTATTTTCCGTTAGATTGAACAGGATACAAATAAAAAAAGCCGGTTATTTCTAACCGGCTTAACTTTAAGATTTATAAATCTTAAATCATTCAATTATATTATTCTATTCTTACTTGAGCAGCATCATTTTTTTAACCGCAGTGTAGTTGCCTGCAGTAATTGTATAAACATACATTCCACTTGTAAGATCAGATGCATCAAATGTAACTTGATAACTACCTGCTGATTTAACATCATTTACTAATTCTGCTACTTCTTGACCAAGAACATTGTAAATCTTCAATGTTACTAAACCACTTTCCGGAATTGAGAAATTAATTTCAGTTGTAGGGTTGAATGGGTTTGGATAGTTTTGGCTTAATGAATATACTTCAGGAACACCAGTACCCAATTCCTCTACATCTACTGTACCATTATAAAACTTCGTAATAACATATTGCTTAGCAGAAAATGTTCCAACATAAGCTGTCTTTCCATCAGGACTGAAATCTAAACCACGTGGAAAGTAGTCAGCAGCTTCAGGATCTTTACCAACATAGTGGAAACTATCAACCAAAGTTTTAGTTGTAGGATCAAATGCAAACCATGTAGGAGAAGTATAACCCAATCCTCTTGCATCGTTTGAAACCCATAGAAGACCAGTTTCAGGATTTAATCTAGCTGTTTCAATAGACATACCATCAAGAACAGTGTCAACAAGAGCATATGATGAAAATTCATCTGGTCTATTGTAAATCCACAATCGCTGTGCACCTGTGAACGCAGTCCAATATATTGTATTGCCATCTGGAGAAACTTCTAAACACCTAGCAATATCTGGAGGTCCATCAACTGCATTACCAAAATAAGCGCCGTCTGTATCATACATTGCTATATGTGCATCAGCACTGCCATTGCCTACTACGGGACCGACAAAAATAGTACCATCATCAGCAATTCCAGGTCCTGTTGGAGAAGAACCAGTTTCTGGTATTTCTACCGCAAACATTCCTTCACCGGTTTGGTGATTAATTTTATACATTTTGGATGGTCCGGAAGCCACGTAAACAATGTCTCCATTTTCATCAGTAGCTAATCCTCTACACCTACCTGGGTAAAGCGTATCTACTGTAAAACCTCCGCCTGTTACAACAGTATGAATAGGTGAAAATGCTGCTTCGACACCATCAGCACTAAAAACTCGGATACCGGAAGTCAGAAGAGTATCTTCGCCATCAATCCAAGAAACTTCATAATAATATGGTGCAGTCCAAATTTTTCCTTCAGCATCAACCGCTATACCATGAGTACTCCCAGTATAATTAGTATCCGGGAAAGCACCTAAGTCAGTCCATTGAGCATTCATCGTTGATACAAATAGTGAAATAAGGGCTAATATTGTAAATAGTTTTTTCATCATAGTACCTCCTTATAGTAATGATAAAAAGTTATTAAATGAGTTAGTTAGTAAAAAAATATACAAATAAAATTGTTAAAAATTTATCTAAAAATCAATGCAAAATTTCACTTAAATTCATTCAAGACAAATCATCAAACTTTATAAGTTAACTATTCTCTTCCATATTGAGGAGCACCACTCTTCTGTATATTAACAGAATAAATTGTCTGTATCTCTTCATTTGCCACTGTCACATACAATTCATCACCCATTCCCCATGTAAAACTGATTATCTCTGGAGTAATAACACCTTCATATAGGTTTCCAAATGAACCGTCAGGATTAACAAATTTGATTGGATCAATATCATTTGTTCCAAGCAGCATCTGTCCATCAGCCGTAAAAGTGATAACGCTCGCTTTAATACCATCTTCAAAGTTAGCTAAAATTGAGAAAACTAATTCATTTGCTCCTAAACTATCTGCTGAAATAATTTCCTTCCGGTAAATATCTTCAGATGTTTCACTAGATGCTGAAATATAGAGATAATCATTATATACTTTTAAAGCATTTATATCGGACTCAAATTCAAATGACTTCCAATCATTCGTTCCGGTTGGATTATTTGGAACTCTATAGATTTTCCCTCCTTTTCCTCCTAACCAAAGATTATGATCCTTATCAAAATCTAAATCAAACATAGATGTTCCATTTTCAAAAACAGCAAATGTAGCTGGAGCTTGCCCCTCTTCAATTTTAAATAAAGCTCTAACTCCTCTAACACCATATAATATTTCTCCTGTTCCATATTGCAACGCTGAATAAAATGTTTCTCCTCCTTTCGGAGCGAAATCGGTAAGTTCACCCTCAGGAGTCAATTTTTTAACACCCTCTCCTGATAATGATAAATAAATATTTCCATCTTTGTCCGCAGTAATTGCATATGGAAGTTCAAAATCTGCAAAAGCATACACTTCATTTATTGCAGACTTGAGATCTACTAAAATGGTATCGCTGTATAATGTCGATGTTGTATTCATATAAACTGCAATTGAATCTTGTACCACATTAGGTGGTAATACAGTGATTTGAGTTTCACTCGCTGAAAGAACAACTGCAGGAGTGGATCCGAAATAGACAACATTTTCTTCCAAAACCGTTGAGAAATTCTCTCCGTTAAGAGTAAACTCTGTTATTCCAGCTAATCCAGATTCTGGAGAAATCGAATTTATAACTGGTTTTTCTGGACCGTCTTTGACAGAATCATATAAACTTGGAGTAACCTCATTAGTGCAATATACAAGCATAATGCTAATAATGAATGTTGGCAATCCAATTTTTAATAACTTTATTATTTCAAATTTTCTTTTCATCTGTTTAATCCTTTATTTTTAGCAGATGTAACAATAATTCTTATTTTAAAATAATTAAAATGCAAATTTAACAGCAATCCTATGAACACTATCAAATACATCAGCAGGAGCATAGGAATAATCGACTCCGAGTAACAAACCAACTAAATCGACCTTTACACCAGCACCTGCACTAAAACCGCCAATATCCGTGGGTGTTTTGTATCCTGCTCTTATTGCAAAACTCCTTAGAAATAGGTATTCTACACCTACAAATACCTGTTCCGGATAATCTCTAGGATGAGTAGCATCAACGGTAAGAAGCAACGAATGCATTTCTTTGTCTGAATCAAAGAAATCAAGCATATTCATTGATGCCCCTAATTTGAACAATAATGGTAACTGAAAACCTTCTTCAATATACTTAATCTCTTCAGAAAAGTTACTTATGCTCATTCCTATATTGAGACTTTTAAACCCTGTTCTATATATCAATCCAAAATCGAATGCAAACACATCAGTTGAAAAGCTTTCAGTTTTATATGAACCGTTTGTATTAAAGCCAACTACTCCAGAACCAAGTGACTGCTCGATATATTTAAAATTAGCACCAATAGCGAATTTTTCAGATAACATCTTCGCATAACTAAATCCCACTACTAAAGCTGAAGGAGAATAATTCCCAACTTCTTTAAATCCCATTTCAGTATCTGTTCTTATTGTTCCTACAAAGTCACCATAATCAACTGACACAACCGAAAGTCCAAAAACACCATAATTTTCAGGAAATGGTTGAAAAGCAATTGCTGCATATATATAATTTATATCCGCAATCCATTGCAAGTTTCCTACAGAAACATCAACAATATTTTGAATATCTGCCATACCTGCAGGATTATAAAGCATTGCAGAGGAATTGCTAAATATTGAAGTGGTTGCATCACCCATTCCAGAGACCCTGGCGTCAGTTGAAACCCCGAGAAACTTCATACCAGTCTGGCCAAGTTTTTGTTGATCCTGAGCTACTAATAAGCTGTTAAAAAGTAAGCCTAGAAGAAAAACTTTCAGTGTTATAGTAATAATATTTTTTTTCATTGATG
>JBDLIN010000225.1:0-6303 GCA_039714835.1 Bacteroidota bacterium
TGCCTACTATTTTGCTGAAAAATTGCAGAGAACATTGAATGTTCCGGTTGGAATAATTCACAATGCAGTTCCCGGTTCACCAATAGAATCGTGGTTGAGTGAGAAAACAATTAATTCTGATTCTTTGATTGAGCAATATGGCGAAAAACGTTGGAGCGATACAATTGATGTTATGGTGAAGATCGGTAAAAAGCAATCTCTGATAAATCATACTGATGAATATACATTGGTAACATCTAAGAATAAGCATCCGTGGATGCCAACTTATAATTACACTAATGGTATAAATCCTATAAAGAATTTTACAATAAAAGGAGTTATTTGGTATCAGGGCGAATCCAATGCCGAGCATTATGATTTTTATCCACATATGCTTTCAAAGATGGTAACAGAATGGAGAAACGATTTCGAAAATGATTTTCCATTTTACTATGTTCAGCTTTCATCGAGAGGCGAAAGACCTGCATGGCCTTATTTCAGGGATATGCAAGCCAAAATGTTAGATTCTGTGCCTAACTCGGGGATGGTAGTTATCAGTGATGTTGGCGATAGAGACGATACTCATGCCAAAAATAAAAAACCTGTAGGTGAGCGACTAGCATTGTTAGCACTAGGAAAGACTTATGTAAAAGGAAATAATTATGAATGCCCGGTTTTTGATATTGCTTCAAAGATGGAAGATGAAATTACAGTTACTTTTAAAGGAGAATTTGATGGGTTAAAAACATCGGATGGAGAGGAAGTAAGAGGATTTGAAATTTCTTATGATGGTCTGTCATACGAAAAAGTTGATGCCTATATCAATGGAAGTAATATTGTAATAAGTATGCTTACACCGGGAAATAGTTTTAGTATTCGTTATGGCTGGGAATCATACACCGATGCGAATCTGGTAAGTGGAAGTGGACTACCTGTTTCTACTTTTAAATATTCGAATTAATTTTAAATATTTAGAAAGGTTGTAATGCATTTTTTTAAATCACTTGTTTTTGGGATAATATTTTTTGGTTTTTATTCTTGTAATAATACAATAGATATCGAGAAAGAAAAGAAAGATATTATTGCAGTTATTGAGAATGAGACAAACTCTTTTTTTGTAAAAAATTTCGAGAAACAATCCGAATCGTTTTTGCAGGATGAAAGATTAACGGTATTGATTTCGAGAAAAAAGTTTTATGGATATGTAGTTGGCTGGGACGAATTGAGTAAAAATATTAAAATTAATTACGAAAATAACACTCATCCCGGTACAGAAACTTTTACAAACACCAACTATAAGATTAACGTATATGAGAATAGTGCCTGGGCTATTTACGACGAAAATGTTTATAACAGTGAAGGAGTTTATATTAGGAGAGTTATAAACGTAAGGTTTCTGGAAAAAGTTGATGGTAAGTGGAAAATAGTTTACTTATCGGATGTGGATACAAGCTCATATGAAATAGAGGAAGAGAGAAAGTATTCTCATAAGCTTGACATAGATATTAATTACCGCGATCAATTGTCAAAATGGAGTACTAATGATAATAGTAAATGGGCTGTTTCCGACGAAAAAGATAATGGAACGCTGGAACTAAGAAGCAAAGGAGTTTTTGATACGATTCGAAAACCATCTTCATTCGCTGTTGTTAAAGATTTGGATGTAGGTAATTTTAAATTGACCCTCGAAGCTAAAAGTTTTGCCGATATATCGCTAAAAGGACGTGATGTTGTAATTTACTTTGGATACAGGGATCCGACACATTTTTATTATGTGCACGTTTCAAATGAAAACACTAAATATCATAATATAATCGGATTGGTAAATGGTGGCGATCGTAAACCGTTAACAAGTGTAATTGCTGATGAAGATAAAGCCAGACTGAACGACTGCAATTGGCATAAAATAAAGGTAGAAAGAGATGCAAGTTCAGGAATGATCACGGTTTTTGTTGATGATATGATAAATCCGATTCATGCAATTTACGATAAGACATTACTTAACGGAAGCATTGGGGTAGGATCGTTTGACGATACCGGCGCATTTAGGAATATAGAACTGCTGTATGATTAATCTCCGTATATGTAACCTTCAGAGCCTAAAAATCTGAAGGTTGAAAATATAAACTATTCTACTCCAATAAACTTAAATATCCCATCAAAAGCCTCAGCCCATTGCTCGTTAGAAAAACCGGCATGTTTCCCTTTTTCTATAATCATAAGCTTGTTTCTAACTCCGGCAGACTCTAATTTATTATGTAAGGTTTTTGCCTGACTTATAGGTACTGCCGAATCGTCTGATCCGTGAATTGTAATAACAGGCGGTGTATTATTGTTAATGTGTTTAACAGGGGAGTATTTCTCAGATGTTTCGTGAAGTGAGATCTTCTCTGATTCGATCATCTTGTTTTTGTCTTTATCTGTCATAATATGATAAAAGAATTTTTCAATATCCATTACCCCGAACCAGTTTATTACTGCTTTAATTCTGATTTTATCTTCAAGCGATTTATTGTGCATACCGGTATTTGAATTAAATATTCCGGAGATCATCGATAACTGTCCTCCTGCCGATTCACCGCCTAATACGATGTTGCTTTTGTCAATGTTATACTTGTCGGCATTATTTACAACCCAATTTATAGCGGTCATTACATCGTTAACAGTAGTAGGGATTATTTTAAAATTATCTCCCGGTTTTGCCAGTGTATAATTTACGCTAATAACATTCCAACCTTTTTCCAAAAAGTGAAGGAAGTAATTCATACTTGTTTGTTTATCACCAACAGCCCAACCACCCCCGTGAATATATATGAGTGTAGATCGTGGCGTACTGTCTATCTTAGTGTAAATTGGTTCGCCAACATAAGTGCCTTGGAGGTATAAATCCAACTTTTGCATACTGTTTGCACTGTTATTGTATGCAACATTATTTTTTATTATTACATTATTTGACCAGTAATTAGGTTGTTTATGTTCTTTGTTTACAGAGTTCGTGCATGACACAAAAACTAAGATAAGTGTTGATATAACAGTAGTATTGAGTTTTAATGTTTTTAAAACCATTGAAATGTTTGTTAGTATATTTTATTCTTATTTTTGACGGTGTAGGGGTGCTATTTTTCTTGTTTTATTTTGAATAAAGTAAAAATTATTACAATATTTGTACAATCGATTGCATGTCGATAAAGTAACAGTACTTACGTAATGAATATAGGTGAAATTAAAACAAACGTACTAAGTTTTTTGCTTTTAATGAGCATATTTAGTACAAATTTGTACTCGCAGGAATCTTCAGCTACTGTTAATGCAGAAGGAAAAGATATTTTGAATCTAAAACACACATGGGCTGCTCAGTGGATAACTCATCCAACTGAATCTACTTTGACATCGAATGTTTTCTTATTCCGAAAGATTTTCGACTTAGAAGCTAAACCGGGGAAATTTATTATTTATTTATCGGCCGATAACAGATATAGACTTTACGTAAATGGAAAGTATATTATTTCAGGGCCATCGGTGAGTGATATAAACAACTATCGATATGAAACTATTGATATCGCCGAAAACCTTAAATCAGGAGAAAATCTTATTGCTGTTGAAGTAGTAAACTTCGGAGAATACAGAAAGGCATCTACAATGACCTTCCAAACTGCTCTTATTCTGCAGGGAGATAAGTCGAATGTTGTAGATGTTAACACTAGTACAAAAAATGATTGGAAAGTAGAAAAGAACTTCGGCTTCGAAAGTATTCCTTTTGTTTCCGATTCGCTACGAGGATACTACGCAGCAGGTCCGGGAGAAAAAGTAATATCATCAAATTATCCTTGGGGTTGGAATGAAGTTGAATTTGACGATTCTTCATGGAGAGATCCAAAAGCAGGAACTGTTGAATTTGCAGTGGGTAGAGGTTTTCTTTACGGAAGTACTTGGTATTTGGTTCCGCGTGTAATTCCATTTTTAGAAGAAAGCGTACAGCGTTTTGCTAAAGTTGCACGTGCTGAGGGAATGAAAGTTTCTGAGGATTTTATTAAAGGAACGGGTAGCCTTAGCATTCCCGCAAATAAGAAAGTAACAATCCTTATCGACCAAGAGCATCACACAGTAGGGCATCCTGCATTGAAATATTCGAAGGGTAAAGATGCATCAATGAAGATTACCTATTCTGAAGCTATGTACGATAAAGACTGGAAAAAAGGAAATCGTAACGATGTTACGGGGAAACATATTTTAGGTTATTATGATATAGTTGTTGCCGATGGTGGAGATAACAGAGAGTTTAAGCCTTTTGGTCAGAAGACATATAGATTTATTCAGCTTGATATTGAAACTAAAAACGAAGCTTTAGTTATTGAAGACTATCACGGAGTTTATACAGTATATCCTTTCAAAGAAAATGCTCAATTCAAGTGTGGGAATAAAGTTGTAGATCAAATTTGGGATGCATCGTGGTTAACACTTCGTAACTCTGCAGTAGAAAACTTTATCGATCCTTATTACGAACAACTTCAATATATTGGAGATTCGCGTATTGAGGCGCTAGTGTCTATTTCGGTTGATGGTGATGATAGGTTGATGAAGAAAGCTATCGAAATGTTCGATAACTCTCGTTTGCCAAACGGGCTTACTCAAAGTCGTTACCCTTCTTATATCGTTCAGGTTATTCCAACATTTTCGTTAATTTGGATAAATATGATTCACGATCATTTTATGTATAAAAATGATGATGAGTTTA
This sequence comes from Bacteroidota bacterium, assembly GCA_039714835.1. Taxonomy (GTDB): domain Bacteria; phylum Bacteroidota; class Ignavibacteria; order Ignavibacteriales; family Melioribacteraceae; genus SZUA-22. Next base: position 4,715 of record JBDLIN010000225.1, read on the forward strand.
TTGTGAAATTTACACCGGGTATAAAAACTGTTATCGACTGGTGGAGTGCAAAAGTTGATAAAAATGGAATGCCGGCAGGAATGGATTGGTGGAACTTTACTGATTGGAGCCCTGGTTTCCAAAACGGAATTCCAATAGGAGCAGATAACGATTATTCTTCATCGATTGCATTACAATATGTAAAAGCTCTTCAAAATGCCAGTGAGATATTTGTTCATTTGGGTCTTGATTATGATGCGAACAGATATTCTGCATTAGCAAAGAAAATTCAGGTTTCAGTACTTGAAAAATGTTATGTTGAAGAAAAAGGAATGATTGCAGAAACTCCTAATAAAGAAAAATTCTCTCAGCATTCAAATATAATGGCAATCCTTACAAATACTATTGAAGGAAGTCAGCAAAAAGAATTAATGCAAAAGATCTTGGATGATAAGTCCTTAATCCAAACAACAATTTATTATAAGTTTTACTTGTTTAATGCTTTACACAAAGCAGGTTTGGGCGATCAGTATTTATCTTTATTAGATAATTGGACAAATCAGTTAGAGCAAGGTCTAACAACTTTTGCCGAAACAGATATCGAACCTCGTTCGGAGTGTCATGCTTGGAGTGCATCGCCCAATTATCACTTTACAAAAATTGTAGCCGGTATCCAGCCTGCATCAAAACACTTCGAAAAAATATTGATTGAGCCAAATTTCGGAGAACTTAGGTGGTTTAGTGCAAAAATGCCTCATCCAAATGGAATGATTGAAGTTAATCTTAAGAAAAGAGGTAATGGAGTAAGAGGTGATATTATTATTCCACCGGGAACAGAAGCTATTTTTATATGGAAGGGAAAAGAGATTAGGTTAAAAGAAGGAATACAAAAAATAAAACTATAAATATTCGAGATCGATCCTAGCAAATAAATCACACAGTTAGAATATTTCTGTACAAATATTATGAAGGATAAAATTTTATTAGCACTGGGAATAATAGTTATTGTTTTTAGTTCATGTTTACAACAAAATGAAAGCAAATCTGAAAAAGAAAAGTTCGTTGATAAGTTGATTTCTAAAATGACAGTTCAGGAAAAAGTAGGTCAGATGACGCTTTATTCGAGTGGAGAAGACCCAACTGTACCTGTTCTTAATCCATATTTTAGAGAAGAAATTTCTAGAGGTGCAGACTCTAAGTCTGAGTTATCTGCTATATTTGAATTAAAAGAAGAAAAACAAAAAGTAAAATTATAATCTAAAAGGCTTACTAAATCTAATATCATAAATTAGTGTCTTTTACCGGGTTAGTGTTTTTGCGTAAATAAAATAGGGTTATAATAATAATCTGCCTTACTTGGGTGTAATTAAATACTGTTTTCATGATTTATTTTAGACGGATGCCAATTTTTTGCACAAAAAAATTGCCAAAGTTGTATTTTTTAGTTTAATTTGTACAATCGATTGTACTGCCATAAAAAAGTAGTATTTTTAAGCTAAAATTAAAATAAAATATGATTTCACCGGAATCAACAGTAACAACCAACGGGTCGGGTAAAGACATTGATCTACTTAAATATACATGGAAAGCTCAATGGATTACACATCCAA
>JBDLIN010000226.1:0-6297 GCA_039714835.1 Bacteroidota bacterium
TGTAGCAAAAAAGAAAGCAGCTCCTAAAAAAGCTGTAGTAAAAAAAGCTCCTCCGAAACTAAAAGCAGCAGCAAAACCAATGACAAAAGGTCAGATCGTTGATGTTCTTGCTGGTCGTTTAGATACAACAAAGAAAACAGCAACCCAATTTTTGGAAGACTTGGTAGCATTAGCACATCTTAATGCTAAGAAAGGTTTTACCATTCCTGGTTTGGGTAAAGTAACTACTGCTTCCAGAAAAGCTAGAAGTGGACGCAATCCGCAGACAGGTGCAGCAATTAGAATTCCAGCTAAAAAGGTTGTGAAATTTAAAATTGCTAAAGCTGCTCAGGATGCTGTTTTCCCAACAAAGAAAAAATAATTTGATTATTTTAATCAATGGAGCCCGTTTGTTAACGGGCTTTTTTTTTGTCTTTAATTAGGCTGGGTTGATTTAGTTCTTTCATCTGCAGTAATATATAATCGTAGAGAGATTTGTTAACATTACTCAGGATTATTGTAATTAGTTTACTACTGTTTCTTAAATTTGGACTTATTCCAACCAATATATCATTTTTGCCATCATGTATATATATGGGTTTTGCAGGAGTTCCAGATAATACGCCACCTTCGATTTCATCTATATCAGAGAGTTTAATTTCTATTCGTTTAGACTTCTTGAAGTAATCACTGCAAATCATTTTTTCCGTATTTATCTCAATGTGAAAAGGGAACAATTTATAAGTTCTAAAGTAGTGTCTGTTCAACGCTACTATGATGAAAAGGTTAAGGAGAAAGGGGAATATATAATACCATTCTTGAAACATAAAGATAAATGATGAAATCATGTAGAGGAATAAAAAGATTGTTAGAGGAATATTTGCATATCTATGAATGAATTTCCCGAGTAAAGAGTATTTAAAAGTGATCATTAAATTATTTTCAAATTCATAAAAAGGGAAAATAGGAATTAATCTTTCCAAATAAAATCAAAAAGCATGTATGAGGCTGTTAACATAATTACATCATAGCATATCAAAACTGCTAACTCAACTAGAGCTTCATTAAGTGGCTTTCCATCAATTGCATACTTGGTTAATTCTAATAATATCAGGATAAGTGGAAGTAAAATTGGAAAAGCCAGAACAGGATAAAGTGTGCCCTTAGCACTTGCCTTTGAAATTATTGCTGCTATAATCGTTGATGAAATAGTTATTCCAAAACTTCCTAATAAAGCTGCTAATAAAAATATTGAGAAGCTGTGAAGAACAAATGTATCGAATAGAAGAGAGTATAATATTGTTATTGCAATATTCATTAAGTAGACTAAGACAATATTAAATATCAATTTACCATTGAAAATAGTTGAGGGTGCTGCAATTAAATGAAGAGTTAATGTCGTACCGCGATCTTCTTCCGAAACAAACGCTCGTGAAAGGCCAGACATGGCAGAAAAGAAAATCACTACCCAAAGCAAACCGCCAGTGAGGTGCTCTGAAATATTCTCTTGACCGATCGAAAAAAGGATTACACTGATAGTAACTAGAATGAACATTGCTAATGCGTTTATCGCATATCTTGTTCTAAGTTCTGACTGCCAGTCTTTTTTGAAGAGGAAATATGCTTTCATATCTTAAAATCTTCTACGTGAATTATCTCTTTACACAACTCAAGATCGCTTTCTTCGTTTGAGGCAACAATAACTAATTTATTTCTCGATTCTCTTTCAATCATCTTATAAACTGTTTCCTTACCACTCAAATCAAGATTAGAAGTCGGTTCGTCAAAAATTAATAATTCAGGATCGTGAATTAGTGCAGAAATAAATTTCATTCTTTGTTTCATACCAGAAGAATATCCTTTCAACAGATCATTTCTTCTTTCATAAAGCGAGAAGTCACTAAGTAATGCTTTTATTTTTTCCAAATCAACATTCACACCACGGATCTTTAGAAAGTGAATCAGGTTTTCTTCAGCAGTAAACTCATCATATAATACTAAGTAGGGTGAAACAAATCCCAAATGATTGTGAAGTTTATCATTAGTTAGATGCTTCTTTTTTAATGTATGAATAACTTTTCCGGAAGTCGGTGAAAGTAGGTATGACATAATTTTTGCTAATGTTGACTTTCCCGATCCATTACTACCTGCAAGTCCGTATACTAAACCAGAGCGAAACTCTTTATTAATATCCTTAAAGATCATTCTCCGACCGAATGATTTGGTTAGATTTTGTAATGTTAAGGAATAGTTACTCATTAATAATTGCTAATTTTCCCTTGAGTATTTGACCGTCAGTTTCGGTAACATAAATATAAATGCCGCTCGAAAGTTTATTACCATATTTATCTAATCCATTCCATTTTACTACTCTTTCATTGGACTCTATTGCCAGTCTTTCGGAAAACACCAAATCCATACTAATTGAATAAATATATAGATTTGCACGTGGTATCAAACTGTTCTTAACGGGAATTGATAGTGATGATTGAACAGTATACTGCTTGTCATAAATATATGGTTGTGGATAAACAAAATTACTCTTAGTAATAGTTGCCCCCTTCACAACCTGATCATTAAAAATATCCGATTCTACAAGATATTCGTTGCTGTTACTTTCAATTTTGGAATAATATTCATTAACAATATGTATTGCTCCATCTTCATTGTTGGTCATCAGACTATAAGTATATTGGATTGAAGGAAATGGATCTTGATGTGAACTCTCAATGTCTCCGTTTGTTACAATGCTAATGAGTGTGTCGTTTATACCGCTATAGCTGAGGTCAAAGATCATATAATTATTTGCTAATGGCTGAATGTTCATAATATAAGATTCTTTGGAAGGCTGATATTTTATAGGATTCTGAATTGGTTTTATTAAAGGTTCATATTCGGAAGCTTCGCTAAAATATTTGCCATTTTGTGCACGATAGTTTGTAAAGTAACACCAAACTCCAAAATCATTATAACTGCTTTTCATATTTAAACCGTTTTCTACTAAAGCTAAACTAATCGCCTCTATCGCTGTACGGTTATAATTCCTCATTATTTCCCAGCTTTTTTTTATGATCTCTAAACCCTTGTTCGGATCATTTCCTTCTTTTTCAAATTTTTCTTTTAAATAGATGTTCCAAATTACTCTATCGTAACCAGTGTTACCATTACTATAAGTAAATCTTCTTTCAGGATTTCTAAAATATATTGGAAGATAATTATAGTAATCGTTGATGTTGTCGTAAACAAATTCTTCCATTGAAGTAGAAGTTATTTCATGGTAATACACATCACCTGTTAACGGCGGGCGGTATGAACCAACTTGAATAGCATGATGAAATTCATGTGCCGCAGTAACCCTTGCACCATTGATTCCAGGTGTTGGCACATTCATTTTGTTATCAATCACTATGTAACTTTTATAACGATTATCCTCTGTTCGTTTTTCATATTCAGTGTAACCGTAGAATCCGGATCCCAAACTTGATATGTAAATATCATATAGATTATCACCACCATCACCTTCATCATCAGGAGGTGGGATATAACCTAAAATGTTAATTTCAAAATTATATGATGAATCTAATGCGATTATTAGTGAATCAAGACTTAACTGAATATTATTAGCTGATCCTGAGAAATAATTTGGTGCGTGAATACCATCTGTATCATAATGAATACGGAAAATACCAGATGATGAAACAACACTCTTCTGTCTCACCGGTCTGCTTAGAATTTCCGCTATCACTTTTTGTTGACTTGTATTAAATTGATTGAAACGAGCCTTAGTTTGAGAAATTATTCCGAAGCCACATTTTTTGTTGTAATCATCTTCAACAGACATAATACTAGTGCTGGGTTCTGGGCTTTTATTCCCGAGTGTTAAAATTGAATTGTAGAGTGTTTCGATTGACTGAGCAAATAAATGTGATGATATAAGTAGAATAAAAATTAATTTTTTCATTTCAACCGTTTCTCAATTGTAGTCTTTTTTCCCTTCTTACAAGAGCTTCTGCAAATCGTCTCTTTTCTTCTTCTGATTCCGGTATGATCTCATCGGCTTTAACTGGCTTCACATTTTCGTCAACACTCACAAAAGTGAGATATGCTGAATTAGTATGACGTTTATTCCCTTTAGAGTGGTTCTCAGAAGTAACTTTAACTCCAACTTCCAATGATGTGTTAAACACTCTATTCACAGAAGCTTTAATTGTAACAACGTCACCAAGTTTTATTGGATGATGAAAATCAATTCTGTCAACTGAAGCGGTAACACAAACCCTCTGCGCATGCTTTGATGAAGCAAGAGCTGCACAAATATCAATCCAATGCATTAATTGACCACCTAGCAAATTACCTAACTGGTTTGTGTGATTAGGTAAAACTAGCTCAGTCATTGTTATAATAGAGTCTTTAACTTTTTTCATTGGAGGAACGTTTTACTTAAAAGCCATATTGTCGTGAATTTCGCGAATTTCCTCTGCATTTTCAGCCTCCGGATATTTCTCAAGGTAAACATTAATATTATCAAAAGCTGTTGCAAACTTTTCCTTATCTAACAGAATTAATATTTTTCTGTATAATGCCTTAGGTGCAAATTCTGTATCGTGATATGTTTCATAAACTTTGGTATAGTAATCCATTGATGCGTTGTAATATTCCATTTTTTCATAGATACGAGCAGAATTAAATTCTTTTTCAGCAAGTTTTAAATTTAGTTCATGGATTTTTCTTTCTGCCTCCTCAACTTTTGGATCAATTGGGAAAAATTCAATAAATGATTGAAATTCTGTAATTGCCTTTGTAGTATATGTTTGATCTAGTTGATAGGGAGGTGATAGTTGATAATAAGATTCCGCTAACATGAACTGAGATTTTGGTACGTACTCACTTCCTCTTATATCTCTTAATAATTTGCTGAATTCATATGCAGCCAAAAGAAATTGATCATCATTATAATACGACATCCCTAAATAAAATTGAGCATCGTCTGTAATAGTACTGCCAGGATATTGCAGAACTAATGATTGAAATTCCCTCTGGCTATATTGGTAATCCTCATCATTATATAATTCCATAGCATAAGCTAATCCATCTTCAGGACTCATCATAGTGATATCATCACTACTTGAGCATCCAAATAATAAGATTGATATCAGTATTGCAGCAAAAATCTCTTTCATCAATTCTAATTCCATATAATTAAATATTAAAAACAAATTTAATCAAATTTGGTAATCCATCAAACTTATGAGAGGGTCTAAAATTTTTCTCGTTCAAATCTATGCATTCATTTGGAATATAATATAATAGTTCTAAAATATTTATCGTAAATGTTACTTTTATTTTCGATCATTAATGTTAAGTTGGATATATTTGTTGAATAAAATATTATAAAGATTTCCTAAGGAGAAATTATATGTCTCTTGATTTGAAGAATAGAAATTTTCTTAAACTATTAGATTTTACAAAGGAAGAATTAACATACTTACTAGATTTATCGAGAGATCTAAAATCAGCGAAATATTTGGGAGAAGAAGAAAAAAAACTAGAGGGGAAGAATATTGCTCTTATATTTGAAAAATCTTCTACTAGAACCAGATGTGCATTTGAAATAGCAGCTTATGACCAAGGAGCGCATGTAACATATTTAGGTCCAAGCGGAACACAGATTGGATATAAAGAATCTATGAGAGATACAGCTCGAGTTTTAGGAAAGATGTATGATGGTATTGAATATAGAGGTTTTGGTCAGGAAATAGTTGAAGAACTTGGAAAGTGTGCTGGGGTACCGGTTTGGAATGGTTTAACAAATGAATTTCATCCTACGCAAGTTTTAGCAGATTTTTTAACAATGGAAGAACATAGTGGTAAACCACTATCCGAAACATCATATTGTTACTTGGGTGATGCAAGGTTTAATATGGGAAACTCGCTTTTAGTAGGTGGTGCTATCATGGGCATGGACGTTAGGCTTTGCGCTCCGGAGGGTTTTCTTCCAGATGAGAAATTGGTTAAACAATGCAATGAAATTGCTAAATATTCCGGAGGAAACATTACTATTACCACTGATGTAGAAAAGGGGGTCAAAGGTGTAGACTTTTTAGTTACTGATGTTTGGGTTTCTATGGGCGAACCTGCTGAAGCATGGGAAGAAAGAATTGAACTAATGAAACCATATCAAGTAAATACGGATTTGTTAAAACTAACTGGAAATCCAAATGTAAAGTTTATGCACTGCTTACCTGCCTTTCATAATAGAGACACAATATTAGGTGAAGAGATCTTTCAAAAGTATGGTATGGATGGATTAGAAGTTAC
>JBDLIN010000227.1:0-6270 GCA_039714835.1 Bacteroidota bacterium
TAAATGATTTGAAGGCAAGAAAAAGAGAAATTACTGCTAAGATGATAAATACAATTTTTTCAACAAATGTTAACATAACAATTTTACCATAGGAATATATTTATCTAATTTTACGACAATTAAGGTTTTAAGTTTTTACTAAAAAATGCCCCTGTTCTATTTAGTAAATTCATAAATATTTCATTGGATCCTTCAAATGGATGAACACAATTAAAAGTATGACCAGTATTTTCTATTATGAACAATTCAGTTTTTGACTTATCGGAACAATTATAAATATCTTCAGCTTCAACAAGTTTGACAGCTAAATCCTCTCTACCATGTGCAATAAAAAGTGGAACTTCTAACTTCTGAACTGCATTAGCAATATTCAATTTATCATCAATGTTTTCCTCAAGATCATCAAGAAGAGAAATATTCAATCTCATTTCTTGGTTAGTTCGAGTATTTAAAACAGAAAAATATTTCTTCTTTCTCCACTCTTCCTTTTGTCTTTCGGAGTATCTATCAAGATTAAAAACAGATGCCCAAGTAGCCACACACGAAATTTCATTTAGTGTTTTCGTAGCTAACATAGCTATAGCACCACCACGACTATGACCCAATAATCCGATTTTTTTATTATTAGTTTCTCCAAAATAGTTTTTAGCGTAGGCTTTTACAATTTCTGTTAATTCATCAATTTCTAATGAAAATGTATTCTGTGCAAATTTATCTAATTCAGTGAATTCGTATTTTTTTTCACCAATACCATTATGAGAGAAATTGAAAGTAATAACAAAAAATCCCAGGCTAGCAAAATATTCAGCGGTGTATGGGAAAAACCCCCAATCCTTGAAGCCCTTAAAACCATGAACAATAACAATACAAGAATTGTTTAAAATATTCTCATTACCGTATGTAGTAACGGAAATATTATTCCCCCGAGTAGTAGTGTAGGAATATTTTTGAGTCATGAGTTTCAATATGTGGATTCTGAACTATAATGTCAAGAAAGTTAATATTAAAAAATTTAATCTATTTAAATTTTTATTGTCATTAATCAATTAAATTTGCTTTATTTTGTAGTAGTATGTTTTATATTTAAGTATTGTATTTCACTAAATTAAACAGTAAAAAACGAAAATGTCCAAGCTTCTTATTATACCATCAATTGATATTAAGCATGGTAAAACTGTAAGAGTTGTACAGAGAATTCCTGAGTTAAATTGCAAAGAGTATGGGAATGACCCAGTAGAAATGGCAATGATCTGGAGAACTGAAAATGCAAAATTTCTTCACATTGTTGATTTCGATCTTTCTCAAAAGCATGAATATAACAACCTTGATATTGTAAGAGAAATTTGTGAGTCTGTAATTATTCCAGTTGAATTTGGTGGAGGTATAAGTTCATATGATGATGCCGCAAAAGCAATGGACTTAGGGATTACCCGCTTGGTTATTGGATCATTGGCATTTACAAATCCTTCTGATTTTCAAAAAATCATTACTACTTTTGGAGCATCTAGAATTTCAGCAGCAATTGATGTTATTGATAATAAAGTAATAATCAAAGCACGTAAAACAGTTATAAATTATACACCTACTGAATATGCTAAATTACTAGAGCAAATGGGAGTTCAAAGAGTTATAGTTACTGATGTATCAAAAAATGGAATGCTGCAGGGAGCAAACATAGCACTTTCAAAATCAATAGCACAAAACACAAATTTAAAAGTAACCCATTCCGGTGGGGTTTCTAATTACAGTGAACTAATTGAGCTTTCGGAATGTGCTAATAATGGTATAGATTCAGTAATTATTGGAAGAGCGCTTTACGAAAACAAATTTTCATGTCAAAAAATGTGGCGTGTTGCTGAAGCAGGTTTATTTGATTAAATTGAGAGAATCATGAATGCAGAACGAAAAATTCAAAAAAGTAGTTTTTGGGCAAATTTATTTAAGACAACTGCTAACTTTAATGATCTATATGGGATAATTAAAAATACTCCTTTATTTGAGAATTTGGGTCGATCCAATTTTAAACATTTATATGCATTGCTTAATCATCGATCGTATAAGTCTAATGAATATGTCTTTCATCAAGGTGATCCTGGTAATGCTTTTTATATCATTGTTGAAGGCTCTATAAAGATTATCCAGACTTCTGAGGAAAATAAAGAGATTTTATCAACTGAACTACATAGAGGAGATTTTCTGGGTGAATTAGCATTAATTGAAGATGATATCCGTCCAGCTTCTGCTGTTGCATTAAGCAACTCAAAACTTGCTGTAATTTTTAAATCTGATTTAGATTCTTTTATGAAAAAATATCCTCTTGCCGGTGTTGAAATAATGAGAAATTTGTCACATATTCTCTCAACAAGGTTAAAAAATTTAAATACCGATTTTACTGAATTGTTAGACAAGTGCAACAACATGGAGAGAAATTAATGGAAATTATAAAAAAAATATTAGTCCCAATTGATTTTTCTGATTACTCAAAAAAAGCTCTGCAATACACGGTAAAACTTGCAAAATCGTTTAACGCAGAAATTTACTTAGTATATGTTATTGAACCCATGATCTATCCAGCAGATTTAAGTATGGGACAGATGGTTATTCCACAGAATGAATTGAATTTAGATCAAAAGGCTGAAAGCGAATTAGAAGAATTAGCTAAAAGTGAAATTGGTGAAACTCTAAAATATGATGTTGTTATTAAAACTGGAAAACCATTTATGGAGATTATTGAAACCGCATCAGAATTAGATGCAGATTTAATAATTATTTCTACTCATGGACATACTGGGGTTGAACATCTACTATTTGGCAGCACTGCTGAAAAAGTTGTAAGAAAAGCTCCTTGTCCGGTATTAACAATTAGAGAACCTATTAAAGGTTTTAGATTTAGGGGTTAAAATAATATCTCAGTTATTCAATTAAGCTATTATAACAGAGGTCTAGTTTTAGAACCTTCGAATTTTTATAAAAAATCTATTTCCCAATTCGGAAAATTAATCCAGCATTTAGATCAGCTTGAAGCAAAGCTGTACCTGCTCCTAAGCCATAATTAACTCCCCCACTTCCTATCCAGATTCCACCGCCAGCAAAGTAGAGAGGCATTTTTATTCTACCTTGAAATCTAAAACCAATCTTTTCAGATATAAATACTTTAAGACCACCTCCTAATGTTACTGAAAATCTCCAATCGTCCCCATAACGAGAATCTTTTGGATGAAATCTTGTAGCACCAAGAGTGAAGACACCAAAAGTAGAAATGTTCTTCTTAAGCTGATGATTATAAAGTCCTCCCACCTGAAAATATTCCTCACTCATGTCAAACAGATTTGTTGTTATATTAGTAGGATATTTTTTGAATACTGCTCTAGTATCTAATCTATCATATAATAACTCAAAAAATATTCCTGCTCTTCTATCTACTTCAAAGTCAAGTGTAATACCATAATTACCATTATTCTTTACATTGAAATCTCCTTGGTACAGTGTCATTTTTCCAGCAAACATATAACCATAGTATGGTGTAATTTCGACTCTTTGAGCATTTATGATAGATGAAATTAAAAATAAGATTATCACAATAAAAAATAATTTCAGATTCTGCATAACTATTCCATTTGTTTTATGTCCTCAAATATAATAATAAAATTGTATCTCTAGAAACCATATAAATTTATCTTAATACTAATAAAAATATTTCTTTTGTTAGAATATTAGAAAATATCAAATGTTTTTTACTATTTAATTTTACTTTTACTTAACTTTTGTTTTTAAGTTTAATCATTTATTTGGAAAGGTGATAAGATGGCAAAAGGAGTGAAAAAATCGGGGAAATCGAATATTCTAAAATCAAAAGTTGAGCAATTCTATCTGGATAAATCTAAGAAAAATATTCAATATAAACCTACTGAGTACATTCCTATAATTCAGGTTGATAACTTTCCGGAATTAGGAAAACTTACAGCATTACGTTTCATTGAATGGCTGCAAAAGAATCCAGACGGAGTTGTTTCACTGCCAACCGGAAAAACTCCAGAACATTTTATCAAATGGGTTTCCAAAATAATGAACGAGTGGAATACAGAGTTCGTTCAAAATACACTAAAGGAAGTTGGAATCGATCCAGCAAATAAACCGGATATTGCTAAAGTTAGATTTGTTCAAATTGATGAGTTTTACCCGATCAATTCTGCTCAGCATAATAGTTTCTATTATTATATCAAAAAATTCTACTTTAAGAATTTAGGCTTTGACAAAAATAAAGCCTTACTAATGAATATAAACGAAATCGAAACACCAGAAAACTTACCATTATCTGAAATATTCCCTGACAATAAAGTTGATCTTTCATTACGAACTCGTTATGCAAGCAATCGTCTTGAAAGACTGCAAAAGAGAACTATAGAAATGGTTGATGAATTCTGCACTAATTATGAAAAGAAAATACGTGATATGGGCGGAATTGGATTTTTCCTTGGTGGTATTGGTCCTGACGGACATATAGGATTTAATGTACAAGGAAGTGATCATTATTCAACTACTAGATTGATCCAAACAAACTATGAAACTCAAGCTGCTGCTTCTACTGATCTAGGCGGAATTGAAATTGCTAAAAATAGATTAGTAATAACTATTGGACTTGATACTATAGCATATAATCCGGATTCTGTTGCAATTATAATAGCTGCTGGTGAAGCTAAAGCAAATATAATTAGAGATTCAATTCAAAATCCAGCAACAAATAATTATCCAGCAACAGTGCTGCAAAAGTTAGAAAATGGCAGATTTTATCTTACCCATGGAGCAGCGTTAAGATTAATAGAAAGACGTTATACAGATCTGAAGAACGAAGATCCTATTTCTCAAACTTCAATTGAAAGAGCTTTTATCAACTTAGTTGTTGATAAAAACAAACCGCTTACTAAAATTACAAAGGAAGATTGTAAATCTGACAAAATTGCTTCTCTAGTTCATGAAAAAACGAAACAATCTCCTTACGAAACCGGTAAAGAAATTAGGAAAAGAATACTTGAAAGATTTGAGAAAGGATTGCAGCCTGTTGAAAACCAAACAATACTGCATACAGCTCCACACCATGATGATATTATGCTTGGATATTTACCATATATCAATCATCTAGTTAGAACTCCAACTAATACTCATCAATTTACATACTTGACAAGCGGTTTTACTGCTGTTACTAATCAATTCATGTTAGAATTAATGAAAAATGTTGAATACTGGATGAAACAGAAACATTTTAGAAATAGATTTGCTAAAGGATATTTCGATCCAAACTTTATTGAAGGTAAGAATAGGGATGTTGCTCTTTATTTAGATGGTATTGCTGCTCGTTCAGCTACTTTAAAAAATGAAGCACTTGCAAGAAGATCTGTTAGAAATATGATAGAGATCTATGAAGAAGATAATCCCGTCTATCTCGCAGATAGAGTTGATGAGTTGATCAATTATTTTGAAACCCAATATCCAGGGAAAAAAGATATTCAGCATGTTCAAAAACTAAAAGGGATGCAGCGTGAATGGGAAGTAGAAGTACTTTGGGGATATTATGGATTTTCAGTTGAAGAGGTTTCACATCTTAGATTAGGTTTTTACCAAGGAGATATATTCACAGAAAATCCAGAAATGACACGTGACGTGATCCCTGTATTAAATTTATTAAAAAAAGTAAAACCTTCGATAGTAACTGTTGCTCTTGATCCTGAAGGAAGCGGCCCTGATACTCACTACAAAGTTTTACAAGCTGTAGCTGAAGCACTTAAACTATATGAGGCAGAAACTGGTATTAAAGATATAAAGGTTTGGGGATATAGAAACGTGTGGTTCCGTTTCCATCCTGCTGAAGCAAACATCTATATTCCGGTAAGTTTGAATTCATTTGCAATTACAGACGATACTTTTATGAAGAGTTTTAGTTCACAGAGTAATGCAAGTTTCCCAAGTTGGGAATATGATGGACCGTTCTCACGATTAGCGCAAAGAGTACAAGTTGATCAATACAACATTATTCGTGAATGTTTAGGTAAGGAGTACTTCCTTGAACATGAATATCAGCGTTTAAGATCTACTAAGGGAATGATATTCCTCAAAGAATTATCGGTAGATGAATTCGTTAAACATTCAATTGAACTGAAAAAGAAAACAGAGAATGTTTAATTAAGATTCAAGTTAGTCGAGATAATTTAAAACTAAATTCAGCTGTCAATAGCTTGTTCCGATTCATTCTATCGGAAACCATTCATTGACAGC
>JBDLIN010000228.1:0-6259 GCA_039714835.1 Bacteroidota bacterium
GCCAGGATTTGAGGGTGTAAGGTTGGTGGGAATTATCACTTTTCCATTGTACCCCAGTAGAGAACCTGTGTGCTACTATCTGAAAATTTCCAGATACTTATGTAGCGAGTACAGTCGATTCCGGGAGTATCCGGTCATCTCCTGCAAAATTCCAAGCTTTTCCAACTCGCTTATTAAGCGATTTGTAGTTGCTGCCGTAACCCCAAGTTTTTGTTCTGCCTCCCGTGGAGAAACAATCGGAGAAGAATACAACTGCAACAAAAACTCTTTTGCCAACTTTTCCCTTTTTCCGAGACTTTTGATCTGTTCCCGGTATGAATCCCTGAGGGTTCCAATTTCCACAAACGTCTTTTTACTGTTTTGTGCGGTTTGGATTACCCCAGTAAGGAAAAACCGTAACCAGTGATCAATTGAATCGGTAAATCTTACGCGCTCTAATGCCTGGTAGTACTCCATCCGATTTCGTTCAAAGAAGTCGGAAAGGTAAAGGACTGGTTTTGCCATCAGCTCCAATTGCAACAGTTGCAGCGTAATGAGCAACCGCCCCATTCTTCCGTTCCCATCGAGGAAGGGGTGAATCGTTTCAAATTGATAATGACTGACAGCTATCCGGATCAAGGCTGGCAATTGCCTGGTTTCTCCATGCCAGAATTTTTCCAAGTCTGTGAGAAGGTCCGGCAGATCTTCGTGAGCTGGAGGCACAAAGGTTGCACTATTAATATCTGCACCACCGATCCAGTTCTGGCTCCGACGGACTTCTCCGGGTAACTTGTTTTCGCCTCGCACTCCGGACAACAAAATAGCGTGAGCTTCTTTTATCAGGCGCATGGAAAGAGGAAGCTCCCTCATCCGATCGATGGAGTAATTCAAAGCCCGGATGTAATTTCGTACCTCCTCCCAATCATCCCGTTTGTCACTCGAAATGTGGTTTTCGGAAAGTACCGCTTCATCAATATTGGTCCGAGTACCTTCAATCCGGCTGGATGTAGTTGCCTCTTTTACCTTATGCATTTCGATAAAAAAATTCACATCAGGCACCAAGTCTGCGAAGGTGTTTAACTCCCCGATAAAACGGCTTGCATCCGACAAAAGCTCCAGAACCGCATCGGACTGCCACTCAAAAGGATTTGCCAGGAGAGATGGCAAAAAACTTCTGTATTGATACTGCTGTTTGTATGTTCCTGCTTTATACGTCATGTTTACGACTTGAAGTTAAAATATGGAATGATTTATTTTAAGTTCATGGACAAAGTTAAAATAAAAAAAGATGTATTTTAAGATTGTCTACCAGTATTTGCTTTTAGGATAATAAATCAGAAGCCGAAATAATCCCTTCATAAACTTCCAGACAAGCATTAATACAAAATCAATTATTTCCCCGACTATGCTCTTAAAATTTGCCAGCTTTTTCGCCAGTTTCTATGCAAATCCATGATAAACAATGTAAAATTTTACATAAAAAGAACAGTTAATTATAAGAGTGAAAAAACATAATTTCTTGTATATGTGGAATATACACCAAATATTCAGGCTTTTTCGGACCGGATAACATATAGAAAAAGGAGACTCATAATCAGGGGGTCGCTGGTTCGAGCCCAGCTGGGCCCACATTAACAATCAAGCAGTTACAAGGTTTTGGCCAAGTAGCTGCTTTTTGTTTGCATACGATTTGCATAAATCAGCACTTTATTTTCAATTTCTAATATCCTCACCACCACGAGGAAAGACTAAATCTTTAAACTTAATGGAATCTATTCAAACTTCAACAAGAGTAAATGAGGCCTATGGCCTGTTATCAGAGAGAATTGATAAAATCATTGCTGAGAATCCAGAGTCGGAAAGAGATGAGAATCTGATTAACATACCGGAAGAACTACCCTTATTATTAACAGTATTTGAAGAAATGGGGATAGTGTCCGAACCTACGTGGGCCTGTGCTGATCTGGGCTGGAGAATGCTTAAAGTTTTACGTGATTATACGAATATGTATAATGATAATTCCGATAGAGTAAAAAATGCTATATTCAATAAATGGGTCAACGAATGGCACCAGCTATTTTAAAAAGTTTTTCAGTAATATTTCAGTAAAATTGATGATGAACATAATTAAATAAATTATAAGTTTTTAAACAGTCTCTTAAACCACTTCTAAAAAATATATCAAATAAACATAATTGATATGATTAAGTTAAATGGCTTTGTTTTTATACTAATTGTTTTGTCTTGTAATTTGATTTCTTGTGATTCAAATGAAAGTTTCGACTCGGAAGCTAGCTTTACTAAGCCATGGACGTATTGGTGGTGGATGGGTAGTTCAGTCTCGAAACAGGGGATTACTGAAAACATGGAAGCAATGCAATCAGTCGGAATAGGAGGTGTACACATTATTGTAATCTATGGCGAAAAAGGTGATGAACATAATTACATAGATTTTCTTTCTCCTAAGTGGATGGAGATGCTTAAATATACAACGGATGAAGCAAAGCGTTTGGGAATGGGGGTTGATATGACAAATTATTCTGCTTGGCCTTTTGGTGGCCCCAATGTTTCAATACGAGAGGCTGCAAAGAAAATGTGTATCAAAGAAATTGAGTTTAAAAAAGAAGAGAATATCAAAGATTACTGCAGGCCAATAACTTATTATAATAAAAATAAAATATCAGTAGAAAATAAAGACATTAACTACTATATAGATTTGGTAAGTATTGCAGCATATGATGAAAAAGGACATTACAGGGATGTAACATCTCATATTGATTCTGCCGGTTTTATTCATTGGGGTGAGATGGGGCAGGAGTGGAAGGTGTATGCTTTATTTCAAATTCCGACGTTTCGGCGTCAAAATAGTGCAGGGCCAGGCGGAGAAGGATGGACTATAGATCATTTCAATAATGTACCTATAAAAAATTACATGAAATGGTTTGAAAATAAATTTAAACAGGCCGGAATAGAGAAAGAGAAAGTACGTGCATTTTATAATGATTCGTATGAACTTTTTCGTGCTAATTGGACTCCCAATTTTTTGTCGGAATTCAAGGAGCGAAGAGGATATGAACTGCAGCCTTTTATAAAATACCTGGCTGATACTACTAGCTGTGAGATTCGCCGAAGAGTCGTAACAGACTATTGTGAGACAATTTCAGATTTATTATACGATAAATTTACAAAGAATTGGATCGATGAGTGTCATAAAATGGGGCTACTAACTAGACATCAGGCCCATGGTTCACCTGGTAATTTACTAGATCTTTATGCATTATCCGATATACCTGAAACAGAAACTTTTGGTCCAAGTAATTTTACCATACCGGGACTTAGAACAGATCCTGATTATAATGTTTCAATGGGGCATCCCAATCCATTAGTAATGAAGTTTGCGTCATCAGCAGCTCATGTTGCTGGCAGAAAATTTGTAAGTTCGGAATCAACGACTTGGTTGGCAGAGCACTTCAAGGTATCTCTGTCTCAGATAAAACCTGAGATTGACCAGTTGTTTTCTGCTGGAATAAATCATATATTCTTTCATGGAACTACTTATTCGCCTAAAGAAAAAAAATGGCCTGGAAGATTATTTTTTGCATCGACCAATTATAACCAGCAAAGCCATTTTTGGAATGAGTTGCCAGCTCTGACTGAATACATTTCAAAGTGCCAAACAATATTACAGAATTCCATTCCAGATAATGATATTTTACTGTATTTTCCGATTCATGAAGTGTGGAAAAATGAATTGAATAAGAAAATTAAAAGCAAGCCAGATATAGTTTATCAGTTTGAGGTTCATAACACCAGAGCTTGGCTGCAAAATTCGAGTTTTGGAAATTTAGCGCAACGTCTATGGAATGATGGATATACATTTGACTATGTTTCTGACAGGATGATATCAAACCTTAAAGTAAATGAAGATGGTTATCTTTTTTCTGGTAAATCCTGTTATAAAACAATTGTATTACCTCAGATAGAGACAATACCTTTAAATACTTTGATATTGCTAGAGGAATTAGCAGAAAAAGGAGCAACAATAATTTTCGAGAATGATATTCCTGAAGATATTCCTGGACTTTTTGATTTGAAAAATCAAAAAGTCCTCATAAAAGAATTAAAAAATCAGATGCTTGGTGATTCTACAAATATACATGTCACAACAGACTTATTTAATACTTTCTCAAAAGAAGGAATCTATTCAGAAGAATTGACACTCAAAGGCCTTGAATTTATTCGTAAACGAAACAGGGACACTACTTTTTATTTTATAACCAATCTATCAGAAAGGTTCAGTGAAGATTGGCTAACACTCAATGTTAATTCAAAATTTGTTGAGATTTATGATCCTGTAAATGAGAAGCGAGGAAATGCTGCTATCAGAAAAAGTAATAAGGGCAAAAAAATCTATTTACAATTAAAACCTGGGGAATCAGTTATCCTGACGTGTTCAAATAAGAAGACAGCTAAGTCAAATTGGGAATATTTACAACTTGATGAAACACAAAAACTTAAAATAAACGGTCCATGGTTCCTTTCTCCTACACAAAGTATTGATGGTTCCGAAGTACCTCCTCCCGATACCCTTCAATATCTTACATCTTGGACTAAGTTGGGGGATCAATATGAGACATTTAGCGGAAAAGTTCATTATTCAACTTCGTTTGAAGTTCCTGAAGAGTATTTGTCAGCAAAAAAATTCCTGCTTGATTTAGGCAATGTTCGAGAATCAGCAAAAGTGAAAATTAATGGCAAGCATATAGGATTAGCATGGTGTATACCGTTTCAATTAATAATCCCTGGTGAAATTCTTCAACAAAAAAATACGATTGAGATTGAGGTTACCAACCTTTCATTTAATCGAGTTATTAAATTAGACAAGGAAGGAATAAAATGGAAGAACTTTCACAAAATAAATTTTGTGAATATTCAATACAAACCATTTGATGCATCTGCAAAGAATCCAGAAGACTCGGGGTTGCTATCACCAATTTATTTAATACCTAATAGAACAGATAATGAACTTAAAAATGATATTAATTATGAAACCCTCCAGGTTAGGTAATCAAGTGAAATATATAATCACATGTGCCCAATATTTTCAGAAAGATGTTATCTGAAGTGAGTTGAAAATTTATGTTATAACATGAAAGATATCAAACGTGATGATCATAACGTTTTTTTTTTGGTGCCAGTTTGGTGCCAGGATTTGATGGCTTAGGTTGGTAAAGATAATTGTTATCTATTCACCACTGTTGTTGTCTTGGGCTATCTCTTTTCAGGGTTATTGCGATATCAATCACTGTTATAGTTTACCAGGAGTATTGCGTTAAATATTTGTTAAATAGGCTATTACAAATTCAATACCATTAAATATTGAGATACTTTAGTATCCTTAAAATTAAGGAGGTGGAATATGATTCGGATACTATCAGCACTATTGGTTTCAATATTATTGACAGCCTGCCAAAATGAGAAAACTCCGCTCGTGCCACTATATGAGGGCCTTTCAAAGTATCATCGTTCGATAACAACAAATTCAAGTGAAGCCCAGGATTATTTTGATCAGGGGCTGGCTCTGTATTACGGATTCAACCACGAAGCAGCCATTCTTTCATTCCAGCAAGCCATCGCTTTGGATTCAAATTGTGTGATGGCCTGGTGGGGTCAGGCAATTGCTTCCGGTCCACATATTAATAATCCAGAAATGGATGACAATGCAAAAACTGCTGCCTGGAAAACATTGCAGAGAGCCCAGGATCTAAAGGAAATGGCTTCACCTGTTGAGTTTGGTTTGATTAGCGCTCTGTCGAAACGATATTCCTGGCCGTCCCTGGAAAACAGGAAATCTCTGGATGTGGCCTATGCCGATGCTATGAGGGAAACATTTAGTGAATTCCCGGATGATCCGGATGTAGCTACGCTCTATGCAGATGCTTTAATGAATCTGCGACCATGGGATTTATGGACTTCCGATGGAATTCCACAGCCCGGAACCAAAGAGATTATGACTACCCTGGAAAGTGTGCTTGAAAAATACCCCGATCATCCTGGTGCATGTCATTTTTATATTCATACCATGGAGGCCTCTCCTTTTCCAGAGAAAGCACTGCCAGCTGCGAATAATCTCCGCAACAAAATTCCGGGAGCCGGTCACCTGGTACATATGCCATCTCACATCGATATTCGTCTTGGGAATTATGAGGACGCAATTACCGCCAATTTAAAAGCGATCATAGCAGATAGTATCTGGATTTCCGCCGGCGGTTTATATACG
>JBDLIN010000229.1:0-6258 GCA_039714835.1 Bacteroidota bacterium
GAAAGGATATTTAGACCAAGTGCATGGGGAATGTTTGGAACTGATAATTTAGAAAGTGCAGATTTTCATGCATGCAATACATATGGTCCTGTGTATGGTTGAAAATAAACTATGTTTTATAAAAATAGGATCATAAAAATGATCCTATTTTAGTTAATTATATTATAATGACTTTACCTTTCATTTATATCCAAGTCAAATGATTTTCAGTAAATTTTCAATAAATCTTGACAAATAGATTATATTTCGTTAGTATTGCAACAAGAAAGACAAACGATTGCCGCAAACGATTGGACCAAATGTTGGTCAACTTGCGGTTTATGAAAGAGGTGTAATTATGAAAGATACTATTAACAAAGAACTAAATGGTCATTTAGAAACTATTCAACATGTAATAGACTCATTACATGGGGATATTGAAAGAGCATGTAATTTGGCTCTTGATACAATAAATTCTGGTAATAAGTTACTATTATGCGGAAATGGAGGAAGTGCAGCTGATGCTCAACATATCGCTGCTGAATTTACCGGAAGATATAAACTTGAGAGAAAAGGTTTGCCGGCAATTGCTCTGACAACTGATACATCTGCTTTAACCGCTATTGGAAATGACTATGGTTATGATAGCGTGTTTGAAAGACAAGTTGAAGCTCTTGCTAAAAAAGGTGATCTCTTAGTTGGTATCTCTACAACAGGAAATAGTAAGAATGTACTTAATGCTTTTAATAAAGCAAGAGAGTTGGGCTGTAGAACACTTGGATTAAGTGGAAAAGGTGGTGGTCAATTTAATGATAATTGCGATCTTAATATCGTTGTTCCTTCTGATGATACTCCTAGAGTTCAGGAGATGCATATTTTAATCGGTCATATTATTTGTCAAGTTATTGATGAAAATTATAAAGTGTAAATAGAGGAAATATTAATGACTGAAAGTGATAATTCACAAACAATTATTAAAGAAATTCGCAAAGAAAAAATTGGAAACATTGAACTTGCGGAGGACCATCGTAAAGCTTATTATATTGAAGGAAGTGAGATTGAATTAGTTGAAAAAATTGATGATGATTTTACTATTGAAAAAGTTATTTTAGATCATGATGGTACTATTTCTACTTTACGTGAAGGTTGGGAAGTAGTTATGCATCAAGTTATGATGGAAGTGATCTGTGGATCTAAACTTTCTGAATTGTCTAAAGAAAAATATAATGAAATATCTTTAAAATGTGAAAGATTTATCGATGATACGACTGGAATCCAAACCATTGTGCAGATGCAAGGTTTGAGAGATATGGTGATTGAAGAAAACTTTATTCCACAGAATGAAATCAAAACAGCTGCTGAGTATAAAGCTTTCTATTTAGATCGTTTAATGGTTTCTGTTAATGATAGAATGCGAAGATTTAAGAGTGGTGAAAGAGAACTATGTGATTTTGTAATCCAAGGGGCTTCTAATTTATTAGATTCTCTAAGAGAAAGAGAATTAAAATTATTTTTAGCTAGCGGAACTGATGAGGACGATGTTATTATCGAAGCAGAAACTCTTGGTTATGCCGATTATTTTAACGGAGGCATTAGAGGTTCAAAGGGGAACGAAATTGGAGATGCGAAGAAGATTGTAATTGAGAGAATTATAAAGGAAGACAATTCTGCTGGAAAGAATTTGATGGTAATTGGTGATGGACCAGTAGAGATAATCGAAGGACGAAAAGCAGGAGCCCTGTGCATCGGTGTTGCATCAGATGAAGTTAGAAGGCATGGAATAAATTTTAAGAAGAGAACAAGATTAATTAAAGCCGGTGCTCATATTATCATTCCAGATTTTTCACAACTTCCTTTGATTTTACAAACTATTTTTAGGAAGTAGTTTTGGAATTCATTCCAGATAAAATCATTGCACTCAAAGAGTGGTATCTGGTTCCAGCAAATAAAATTAATCATACCGGTATTACATTAACCAAAACTGAAATTGACCTTAAAGATTGGTATACAACGGAAGTTCCTTCCACTGTTTTAGCAACATTAGTAAAAAATGGTATTTATAAAGATCCATATTTTGGTAAAAATCTTGATGCAATTTCAACAGAACAATTTTCCAGATCTTGGTGGTATCGAACAGAATTTGAAATTACAGAAGAGCAAATTACAAGCATAGCCATTCTACATCTCAATGGAATTAACTATAAAGCCAATCTCTGGTTAAATGGAAAAATCGTTGCTGATGAAAAAACAATTTATGGAGCATTTCGAAGATTTCAATTTAATATAACAGCACAATTACATTCTGGAAAGAATACTTTAGCGATTGAGGTAATACCCCCAAAACCAGGTGATTTTACAATTGGATTTGTAGATTGGAATCCAAATCCTCCAGATAACAATGTCGGTATCTTCCGAGATGTTTTCATAAAATTTAATAAAGGTCTATCAATTCAGCATCCATTTGTAGAAAGTAAGATTAGCGTTGATTTACAAAAAGCTGAGTTAAATATATCTGCTCATCTTGAGAATCATACAAACGAAACTTTAAGAGGAATTCTGAAGGGATGTATTAACAGTATTACTTTTGAAACCCTTATTGAAATGGAACCAAATTTTACAAAACAAATTAATTTTTCTTCTAACGATTACAAGCAGTTGATAATTAATCAACCAAAATTATGGTGGCCAAATAATCTTGGTGAACCCAATCTATACCAACTAGAACTTGAAATAATTAAGGATGATAACATTATTGATAGTTCTACAATTAAGTTTGGAATACGTCAAGTTGATGATTATATAAACGAAGACGGACATAGGGGATTCAAAATCAATGGTCATAAAGTTTTAATTAAAGGTGCTGGCTGGACCGATGATCTATTTCTCCAAGATACACATGAATTACTCAGAGCGCAGATTGAGTATGTAAGGCATATGAATTTAAACTCTATTCGGCTTGAAGGCTTTTGGGGAAAGGACCAAACACTGTACAACCTTTGTGATGAGTATGGCATTTTAATCATGGTTGGGTGGAGCTGTCAATGGGAACATGAACAATATCTTGGTAAACCAATTGATGAACGATATGGAGGAGTGATTGAAGTAGATGAGATTGATTTAGTTGGAAGATCATGGGAAGACCAATTACTATGGTTACGACATCACCCATCTATATTTGTTTGGACAGTTGGCAGCGATATGGTACCTCATCCG
Source organism: Bacteroidota bacterium (assembly GCA_039714835.1). Taxonomy (GTDB): domain Bacteria; phylum Bacteroidota; class Ignavibacteria; order Ignavibacteriales; family Melioribacteraceae; genus SZUA-22. The sequence goes on from JBDLIN010000229.1 coordinate 3,193, forward strand.
GATTTAGAGAAAAAATACATTGAAACATTCAACAAATATGATTTGACAAGACCCTACCTTAATTCCACCGGTGGAGTTGGTAGTGAGCAAGGAATAATTACTTCAACTGAAATTGTTAGTGAAATAAGCGGTTCATCACGAGTAAAAATGTTAGGACCTTATGCTTATACACCACCTATCTATTGGTATACTAATAAAAATTTGGGCGGTGCATATGGATTTAACACTGAGACTTGTCCTGGAGCAAATGTTCAACCTTTGGATAGTATCAAAAAAATGATACCAAATGATAACCTTTGGCCAATTGATGATGTGTGGAATTTTCATTGTGGAAAAAATGAGTTTGCTACACTTGATAGATTTAAAGAAGCAGTTGAAAAAAGGTATGGTAAATCTGAAGACGCATACCAGTTTACTTTGAAAGCTCAGGTTCTAAATTACGAGTTAATGAGACCAATGTTTGAAGCTTTCCAAACGAATAAAGATAAAGCTACAGGTATTATACAATGGATGCTAAATTCAGCATGGCCGGAAATGTACTGGCAGTTATATGGTCATGATCTATTACCAAACGGTGCTTTTTACGGTACACAAGCAGCCTGCAAACCAATTCATATTCTTTACAACTATGGTAATAATTCAGTAGCAGTTATAAACGATACATTTAGTGATTTAGAAAAGGTAATAGCAAGAATTACAATACTTGATATCAATTCTAAAGTTATTTATAAAAATATAGTTAATGTAATTGTTAGTGCAGAGGGAGTAGCATTAGTACAGTTAATTCCAGAATTAAAAGAGATTACAGATACATACTTTTTGGATCTTAGATTGATTGATCAAAATGAAGTTGAGATTGATTGTAATTTTTATTGGCTCTCAACAAAGAAGGATGTCTTAGATTATGACGCTGAATTCGAATCATGGGCTTTCTATACGCCTAGTAAGGAGTATGCTGATTATAGATTACTTAATTCTCTTCCAAAGGTGAATTTGAAAGTTACCTATGATTCTAACAGTCAGAATGGTTTTAATATAACCATAGGTAATGAAAGCGAATCAGTTGCATTCTTTGTAGAGCTACAATTATTTGATAAAGTAAAAAATGAAATTATACTTCCTATTATTTGGGAGAATAATTATTTTTCATTGCTGCCAAATGAACAAAAGCAGATCAACGCTAAATTATTATCTGATAATTACCATTCCGAAAATATAGGCGTTAGAATAAAAGGTTGGAATGTAGATGAATTCATTATATAGTAGATTAAGATAGTCAATTATTAAGGAAAGGATGATGAATAAATTAGCAATAAATGGTGGAACTCCTCTAAGAAATATCAAAGAAAACCCATGGCCAGCATGGCCGGTATGGGATAGCAAAGAAGAAAAAGCACTTATAGAAGTTTTAAATAGCGGAGTATGGTCCTACAATGGGCCTAAGGAAACAGAATTCAACAAACTGTTTGCTGAATTTACAGGTACAAAGTATGCAGTATCTGCAGTTAATGGAACTGTCACTCTGCAGTTAGCATTAGAAGCTCTTGGTATTGGACTTGGTGATGAAGTTATTCTACCAGGATTGACATGGCAAGCAACTGCAGCTACAGTTATTGATGTAAATGCGACACCTATCTTAGTTGATGTTTGTGAAGATACATGGTGTATAGATTCTAAGGAAGTTGAAAAAGCAATAACATCAAAAACAAAAGCTATTATACCAGTTCATTTGTATGGGAGTTTTGCTGATATGGACGCGATAATGAATATCGCTGAAAAATATAATTTGGCAGTTATTGAAGATTGTGCACATAAACACGGGGGAGAGTGGAATGGTAAGAAAGCCGGAAGCATTGGAGATATTGGTAGTTTTAGTTTTCAACTTTCTAAACATCTCACTGCCGGGGAAGGTGGCGCATTGACTACTGATAATAGAGAACTAGCTGAAAAACTTGATGCTCTTCGAAACTGTGGACGCAGACCAGAAGGTGATGAATTTATAGATGTTGATAAAGGTGCCGGTGTTTATAGTGACGATGGAAATTTTATTCAATCGGGGAATTATAGAATAACAGAGTTTCAAGCTGCTGTTCTGGTTGAAGGATTAAAAAGACTTCCTGAACAAAATACTGTACGTGATGAAAACGGGATCTATATAAATTCACTTTTAAGTGAATTACCTGGAGTTAAACCGATGCGTCGAGATGAAAGAGAAACGAATGAAGCATATTTTAATTTCGCTTTTCGTTATGATAAAAATGAATTCAAAGGATTACCAGTTCGAAAATTTAGAGAAGCATTAGAAGCGGAGATTGGAATAACAGTCGATCCATGTTACGAACCATTAAATAATGCTTCATTATATGTCCCTTTAACAAAACCTGCAAGACATAAATTAAATCATGAATACTGGGAGGAAATTGATCCATCAAGATTTAGTCTACCAGTCTGTGAAAAAATATTTAATGAAGAATCTGTTTGTCTACATCACAAAGTTTTAATGGGAACCAAAGATGACATGAACATGATAATTGAATCAATCAAGAAAATCTATGATAATGCTGAGGAACTTAATTAGATTGACAGTAGCGCACAATAATGTTAAAGAAAAAATATGAAAAAAATTAATGTTGCCCTAATTGGGGCTGGATATATATCTGATTATCATGCAAGGGGATTGCAAGTGCTGCCCAACGTTGAAATTAAAGCAGTAGTTGGTTTACCTATTGAGTCAGCGAATGAATTCGCATTAAAATATAACATCCAAGAGGCAACAACTGAAACATTAAGTTTAACTTCGAGAAATGATATTGATGCTGTATTAATATCAACTCCTAATAAATTTCATGCACCATATGCAATTGAGTTCTTGAATCATGGTAAAGATGTATTTATAGAAAAACCGATGGCTATGAATGTCAATGAAAGTATTCAAGTTATTAAAGCTGCCAAAAAAAATGATAAAATCATTTTAGTTGGGCATATGTGGAGATTTGATAAGGAGGCTCAGTTTATAAAAAGCGTTATTGATTCTGGTAAGCTTGGTAAGATTATTAAAACAAAAGG
>JBDLIN010000230.1:0-6244 GCA_039714835.1 Bacteroidota bacterium
CCATCCGGATTGATTACATAAGCTAAATTCATTGGAAGACTTACTCCCCCATAATTAAAGCTTTTGCCACCTACTAAGACTAACGAGGAGACTAATCCTTCCTTTGTTAATACCAAGTTTGGCCCCATTCCAAATTCTATTCCACTTATGAATCTAATTCCAAATGCCAAAGTTACACTTGGAACAACTTTTCCATATTCTACTCCACCGAGTAATGGAACTGCCTGCACAACAAATGATGGACCAGCAATTGACTTCGGTGAAACTTGATATTCAAAATGCCACCCAAACTGACTTACTAGACGATCCATTTCATTCACTTTTAAGTTGTTATAAAATTCTCCATTTCCGAGAACATACGTTAATCCTAATCTTGGTCCACCCAGATTAGTTGTCTTTAATTGTTCTGGCTCTTCTATTATCTGTGAATAAAAATTACTTGAAAGGAAGAACGCTATTAAAGACATAATTGCTATTATTTTGTATCGTAACATGATAACCTCCTAATAATGATCGTTGTTATTTGTTTCCATCCTTTTGATTATGGTAATTCTTTAACTACAAATTAGTTGAACTGTGAAAGGAAGTTGTAAAAGAAATGTCATAAAATTGTTAAAAATTAATATCTAATTGCAATTATTCCTCATCAACTTCTGATAACCCCAAATGCATAAGTACTTTCATAACCGATAATTTTTTTTATAGTTTGATACAATTTCTTAATTACTTTTTTAAAGGACATACCAGCGTAATACGACCATTCCTTTGGTAGACATAGATGATTGCGATTTATTTGAATTGTTTCCACTATACATTCCCATTAATATATAGTTGGCAAATATCTCACCTCCTAATGAGAAATTTTCGCTAAACATATATTCCCCACCTAATACTGGTCCGAAATAGATATCGGTTTTTGATTCATCCGAAACTGATGTAAAAACTGCTCCAATATTAATTCCATAATAATAATTCATTGATCCCTTTGAATAAGCAAATGAGAGTATTGACCCTAATCTCAAATTTGAGAAACTACTTTCAGAATTACTTGAACTACTTGAGAATCTAAAATATCCTAAATGAGGTTCAAGACGAAAATTCCCTTTCCTAAAGACTACACGAATATTTGTAAAGTCAGTCGGCAGAGTTACTGTAGATAAACCATCTCCACCACTAAATATATTTGCTTGTCCCAAACCAACGCCAAAACCAATTCTGAGCTGACCATTTTGAAAATTTTTAGGTTCTTGACTAACTAGTTTGAAAGGAATACTTAATAGAATTATGAATATTATGGTAACCAAATTAATACTTGTGTTTTTCATGACGTTCTCCTATTGTTAATCGTTTTCATCCTTTTTGATTATTGAAATCTTTAATTACAAACTAGTTGATATACAAAAGGAAGTTGTCATTGAAGTGTCATGCTATTGTAAAAGATTGATAAATCTAATGCTGATCTCTTTTATGGTTTTTAATAATAGTAGCAATTTGGGTTGAATCTACAAATGCCATGAGAGAGGATATTAATTTTGAATTGATTTAAGAATTAGAAAGTGGTTAAACTCATATTCGCCGTTTGCGAATTAAAACAAATGCCCAAAATTAAAATAAAAACCGGTTGTCTCTTTGCTGATACCAATATCGGCTCTTACAATAAAATTATCCATATTAAAGCGTAGACCAAAAACAGGATTAGTTGCCCAATTCATTAAATCAAATTTACCAATGTCACTCCAAACTTTTCCTGCATCAAATCCAACTATTCCCCCAAATCGCCAATATATTGGGAAACGGATTTCTGTATTAAAGAGAGCAGAAACTTTATCCAGGAATCTGTCCTGAACATATCCTCTTAAAGTTCTATTACCCCCAATCGAGAGTAAGACCTGAACGGGTAAATTCTCTCCACTTAAAGCCTGGAAGACAAATCGTGATGCAAAAACTATCTCTGGAAGAAATATTAGTGTGTAGTACTGAATCGATCCGCCATAACGATTAAAGGCAACGTTAGATAAAAGTATCGAAGGTGCAAACTCAGCCTCTGATTCTAATACTAATCCTTGTGATGGATTAATATAACTATTTCGTGAATCGAAACGGAAATTTATATTGATTGAATTGTAAATAGCAGTCTCTTTGTTGAGATCGGGTGGAAGCACAGATAAGTTACTGCCATTCGAAAAGTTATGATTTTTGATTGAGAGATATTTTACTCCGACCTGTCCGACAAACCTCTCTGTAAATCCTCTACTGAAAACAACGCTAATCTCGAATGGTTCTCTTGTATAATATTCGCGATCTGAAAATGAAGAGTTATTACCAACACCAAAAAAACTATTATTTATCCATTTGTCATAATCAACTACTAAATCCAATGAATAGGGATATACTTTTCCTTGCCTTAGTTCAAAATCTGGAATTGAGAAAACAAACCGGTACCATCTTTCCCCTTTTGTACTATTGAATAAAACTAAGTCAAAGCTTTCATTTATTCCAAGGAAGTTTAGAAAAAAAGATTTTAATCCATATCCAAACCCAATGTCTGTATCGTAAGATAAGATCGGAAATATTTCAAAGTCGCTATTTTTAAGTTGTTGAACTTTATTGCTTGTTTTTAATGTGTCAGTTTGTAGAGAATGAGAGTTACTCCCCTCATTATTGGTCTTTTGATAATCCTGTGAAAAAAGATTTTGAAGAATTATCAAACTAATGATTACAGTATAAAGCATTAATTTTATTTTTTTTGCTGACTCCAATTCTTCTCCGTTTGGTTATAACCGAAGTAGATGCTAGCTTCAATCATTTTTTACGTCGGATATTTTCGTTATTTGTAATAAATTCATCAACAGAAATAAAATATTGCTAACATTTTATTTCAAAAACTTATATCCCGCTTTGTGAATAGTAATAAGATGTTTCGGATTTGATGGATCGTCCTCAATCTGTTTTCTTATTGAAAGTATGTAATTATCGACTGTTCGCGTAGTTGGGAATGCATCATATCCCCATACATCATCTAGAAATTTTTCACGAGTAATTACCTCACCTTCATGCTGAATAAGATATTGGATTATTTTAAATTCTGTGGATGATAACTGTAAAGGGTGATTCTTATTAGTAGCTTCCTGCTTTTTGAAATCTATATACACATCTCCAAATGAATATTCTTCTAAATCATTTATAATTTCAAAATTTCTTCGAAGCAAAGCCTTTATTCTTGCAAGTAGCTCATGAACACTAAACGGTTTTGTTACATAATCGTCAGCACCAATTTCAAGCCCTAACACTTTATCAATCTCATCTTTTTTACTTGTAAGCATAATTATCGGTGTAGAAACACTCTTAGCACGTAAATCACGGCAGATATCCATCCCATTTTTTGATGGCAGCATAATATCTAAAAGAATAAGATTATAATTTCCATTGAGTGCATTTTTAAAACCTAGTTCTCCATCCTCTTCAGAGGTTACATCGTAATTCTCTGAACTGAGTGTATCCTTTAAACCTAACAATATTGCTGGATCATCTTCAATTATTAATATCTTCTTCATCCTTCCCTCCTTTTGGGAAAATTAGCGTAAACGTGCTTCCCTCTTCAAATTTACTTTTAATGATAATATCTCCTTTATGCGCTTGCATTGTATGCTTAATAATAGCAAGACCTAAACCAGTTCCAACTGTATTCTTTATAGATGTATCATCGGACCGAAAATATGGAATTAGTATTTGGTCTAAATCACTCTCCTTTATACCAAGACCATGATCTTTAACACTTAGTTCGTAATATTTTTCACTTATAGTTGTTGAAACGATAATCTTCTTTCTCTTATCTGAATATTTGATCGCATTAGAAAATAGATTGATCAGTACACTGGTTATTGCATCCTTATCACCATAGATTATTATTTTCTCTTTAGATAGATTTGTTTCAACATCGAATTTTTGAATATTAAATTGATAATCCATCAATTTCAATACATCTATAACAATATTGTTGATATTTAAATACACATGTTTGAAATCTTTTAATCCTTTCTCGATCTTAGCATAATCAAGAACGTTATTAATTAGTCTTGTTAATCTGTCACTTTCCCCTTCTATGATCTGCAGATAGTCTTCATATTTTTCGTCATCCAAATTTTTCTTTTCTTTAAGAATTTCAGCAAACATTTTAATTGATGTCAAAGGAGTTTTCAGATCATGCGTAACAGTTGATACATACAGCGATTTCAGTTCATTTAATTCTTCAAGTCTTTCTGTTTCAAGCCGCTCTGTAATTAATTCCTCTTGAAGTCGAATTCTTTCGAGTATATTGCCAATTCTAGAGGTAATCGTTTTCAATAAATCAATATCTTCCAATGTAAATCTCGTTTCTGATTTTTTCTTTCCTAAAGCTATAATTCCAATTATTTGTTCAGACTCATCTTTCAAAGGGAAAAATATTTCAAGCTTTTGATTCTCAAAGGGAGTACTATCTAACAAAGTAATCGCTGCACCAGGTTCGTATGCATTAAGCTTTGCAAGGGGATTTTCAGAATTCTTAAATATTTCATAGTTCTCAAAGGAAAATTCATTTGAGGTATTTTCATCATCCCAATTATTGGCTAAAAGGATCAATTCCCTACTAATTGGCTTTTTTATAAAAAATCCAATTTTTTCATTTGGAATAACTCCATCAATTTTTTCAACTACTTTACTTGCAATAGCAGCAATGTCATTTTCTTCTTTAATATCAGCAACAATAGACGTTAGAGCTTCTCGGAAATTATATTTTATTCTAAAGAATTTCTTATTCACAAAAGACTGTAATTTAGCATTGACGGGCTGAAAAAACACGGCAACAAGAGTTGCTGTTATAATTGCCGCAATAGGATTTTCCGGAATATCTATTTTTGATGCAATGAAACTTATAACTGCAGCATAACACAATAGTATTAGAAGAATTGCTAAAAAGTAAACAATACTCCTTTCAATAATTAGATCAATATTAAGCAGACGATATCTAACGATTGAGATAGCAAATGTGATTGGAATAAATAGCACAATCAACAATAATATTTCTTCAGGCACTAATCCTTGTGATGTTATTAAATAAGGAAATATCCATAGAGAAAGGAATCCAACAAGACCAATTGATAGCCCATACAATATCCAACGCAGTTTTTTTTGTTCATATTCTTCTGTTGTTGATAAATATGTATAGATGAAAAGACCTAAACCGATCAGAATATATGTCATCAAATAAATTCTGAATATAGAAAATATAGAAAGGTATAATTGAATAGAATCAATCGTTTTTACATTTACAAAATTCAAAAACGAAAATGCTTGAAGAATAAAAATCGTTATTGCTATTATATATAGAGCAGGTCTGACATATTGGTAACTCTTATTCTTTCTTTCCCGCAAGCTTAAGACAAAATCGATAAAAAATATTGGCGCAAATGAATATGCGGCCGAAAATATGACCCTAATAACATAACCAACTCCGAGAGGCTCAATACTATAGTTTCCCCAAGTGGTTGCCATAATAACTCCGGTTGAAACAGTAGCTGCATGGAATAACTTTGCTGAATTTAACTCCGGTTTCTTAATTAAAACAATGATTCCTATGATGAAAAAGAAAAGGCTAACAAAGGAGGCTATCATCAAATAGTATGATGTGTAGAAAGGAACAGTCCTGAGTTGTACTTCATAATTTTCATCACCTCTTTCTAAGACAATTACAACCTTATTCCCAATGGAAATACCATCTAAGATACATTCTACTTCCTCGATATCTGCTACTTGAATATTTTCAATACTAATGATTTTATCGTTAATGAGAACATCAATTGACTTGTCTTCAATATTACTAACATAAAGCGCATCATCCCTTGTATCTATTTGTAAAGGTAAAGCAGCCTTTTCAGAGATATGATAAATACCAATAATGCATAGTAGAAAGATAATTGCATCTAGTGCTAGAATGAAAATTGGAGATGTGCTTTTTTTAATCATTTATTCATCCACGAAATCATGATTATTTTTTTAACCCGTTAGATAATAAAGAATAAATAATCTCATCACTTTATTCTGTCTTTAGCTTTCTATGTGAATTACTCCAAATCTTAGTTATCTAACGGGCTAAACACAAGAAATAATAAAATAATATAACAAATCATTGGTAAATAGTACATAAATATATTTTTTAAACTAAATATTTCAGGATAGTGAGATTATTTAAATCGCACTATCCTAA
>JBDLIN010000231.1:0-6244 GCA_039714835.1 Bacteroidota bacterium
TTAATAACACCAGTAGAGTTACATAATTTTTTTCGAGCGATTATGACAGCACCATGAACGATAAAACCTTCATGATCCTCATTACGAGAAATAGAAATACCAGTAATAGTAATATCAGAGGTTTCGGGTTCTTCGCATATTTCAATAACAAATGGAGCGAGATCGGCAAGAGAATTATTTAATTCTGGGAGTGCATCATCTTTGCTTTTAATTTCGACTTCATCATTCTTAGAATTGATATATTTAATGATATGTTCACCATCTTTGAATTTGTACTTTAAGATATCCATAGTAAGCCCTTTTTGTTTATGTTATAGATTTAGTGAAGTTTGTTCAGGTTCGGGAAAAACATTATTTATTAAATTTTCTAATTTCTTTGTGTATTCAATAATCTGTCTGGCTCGTTTGAAATAGAACTCCTTCCCTATCAAAGCTTCTCCCCTATTACGAGCAATAAAATATCCCTCATTACATGAGAATACCAAGTAAAAAGGTTTATCAATTTTCTGCAAATAAAACTGATCGTTCTGAATTTCTCTAATCAACTTTGCAACGTTCCTTTTATAGTCAAGGATCGATTCATCTTTAGAATGATATCGATCATAGAAATATCTTGCATCCAGCGGACGATCAAAGCATGAAAAAGTAACGAGTTGAGAAAGCAACACATCTTTATCGATCATCAGGAAGCTTCCTTCTGAAACCTACCATATTTTTTATTGATCTTTTTAGCTGCAAGGAAGAATGCTTCTTGAAGCTCTTTATCTTCAATCTTGCCATTTTGAAACTTAGAAACTCTCTTAACGAAAGAATCTAATCCATTTTTAGAATATCTCGGTTTAACATAGAAAGGAAGAAAGATCGGAACGATCAAACAATGTTCGGCTAGGAATTTAATCCAATCGGGAGTGGTCCCTAGATAAATAGCGGCTTCGGAAATATTTAAAAGTTGTTGAGTATTGTTATTATTTTTCATACATTATCCCTCTAAAGATATGTAATGAATAAAACTGTCAAAAAACGATATGGGAATATAGTTAATAAGATACACAATAACAAATAAAATATAGCTCATAAGGTATTATCTTAGTAGAGGTGCGGAGTTAGAAGCGAGGCATAGCAATGACGCAAGAAGATAAGTATAAAATGGGGCAACGGATAAAAGAGGAGATAAAGAGAAAGTATAATACACTAAAGGAAATAGGTGAAATAGTAGAAGTAAAGAATATGGCTGTGTATACTTCAAAAAAGCCAAAAGAACCAAGAGTGAGTACATTAGTGAAACTTGCTAAAGCTGGATTAGATATTAATTACATTGTCACTGGTGAAAGAAAGAAAGGCATTATTGAAGAGCTTGAAGATTGTAACAAAAAAAATAAAGATTACAAAAGAGAAATTGAAGGTTGCAAAAAAGAAGTAGATGGATTAAAAGTAAAAATATATGATTTAATGGAAGTGCAAAAGAAATAAAACCAATATAAAAAAGGGGCATAAAGATGGCATCAATATATCAAAAGGGCGGGATTCTTTACCTAAGCTGGTATGATGAAGATATCAGTGGTGAAAGAATACGCAGACGTGAATCATTAAAGCTTAAGGATACAAGAGAAAATCGAAAAATCGCAAATCTGATTAAAAAACAAAAAGAACATACGCTATTATTTTCATTACATGAGTTGAAAAAGGAAATTACTGTAAATGATGCATACGATGAATTTATTGAAACTAAAAAGAAGTTAGCAGAAAAAACAAAAGAATATTATGAACAATCGATAAGGTCATTAAAAGAGAAGTATGGGAATGCAAAAGTAGACAAGATTACGAATAAAGAAATAAATAATGTAATAGAAGGGATGGAACATCTAGGAGAAGAATCGAAAAACACTTACAAAAAAGGGATGAAGACATTTTTTAATTATTTAATGAGAGAAAAATATTACTTTAAGAAAAATCCGGTTGAGGAGGTAAGATCAACTGGAGCAAAGAGAATTGAGACGATAACAGATAAAGAATTGGAAAAGCTATTAGGATATTTTAAAAAAAGAAATATGGAGCATTACGATCTAGTAAAATTATTAGTGTTGTCAGGATTCAGGATATCGGAAGCAATAGCATTACATTGGGAAGATATAAAAAGCGATCACATCATTGTTAGGAATAAGAAAGGGAAACGAAATGACTTCTTCCCTATCACTGCAGAATTGCGTAAACATTTAAGTACCATTGAAAAGAAAGGTAAAAAAGTATTCAGATACAAAGAAGTATCATCTGTACGATATCTGAACAGCTTGATATCAAAAAAAACGAATAATAAATATTCATTCCATAGTCTAAGAAAAAAGTTTGCAACAGAGTGGGCGAAACATTTAATGCCAGCAGAGCTAAAAGAGTTAATGCGACATAGGGATATAAGAACGACAATGAAGCATTATGTTGGGTTAAATATCATTAAGATCGGAGAGAAAATGACGGTGACTAAATGGGGACTAAAGGAGGAAATAACAGATAAAAACTGTCAAATAATTGATATAAAAACCGGTGAAATCCGTCAAAAAGGAGCATAATGAAAACTAATCCCATAACTACGGACCAGAAGGTTGGGGGTTCGAATCCTCCCGGGTGTACTAAAAACGCAACTTTTTTTCCCTCGTAACGTTGCGGTGACTAAAATTGCAAAAAATAGGCACTCAAACCTTAACAAACATTTCTTTTATATCTTGATCAGATAAAACTTGTTTTAACTTTTGATGTTTACTTTAACCATAGTTCCAGTAAATCCATGGGAAATGATCCTCTAACTTCGTCAATAATATCCATAACACAATAAAAAAAAGAATCACAAGACCAATGATACATCCTGGACCTCTTCCATCCTTTTTCCTCAATCCCACCTTAAACCCTTTTATTATTATTAAATAAGTTAAGAAAAATATGACTAATATATTTAATTATTAACTAGTGAGGAGGTGATTTCCCATCTGATGAGTGATTTAAGAAAAGAAATCAAGTCTGACATTTTATTAAAAATTGAGAAGTTCCGTCTAAAAGAATAGCGGATCCACCAAAGGGAAGGCGGACAAGCCCAACTAAAGTCTTCTCACCATATTCTTAACATTGTCCAATTTATTTTATTAACCTTACTCGTAACACTGCTTTATTAACTCTTCAACTGTTGATGTTGCTAATCCAACGGATGTATCAGCAGCGCCATAATATACTTTTACTTCTGAACTATCTATTGCATATCCTTCTTCATCATATTCTTCAGCAATTATTCCACAAGGAAAAACAACATTTGGTACTTGTCCAACTAATTCATACAACTCACGTGGTTCTAAAATATTCTGTGAGCCGCGCGCAATAACTTTTGACGGATCATGAAGATCGAGCAGCATAACTCCAGCTTGATAAATCGGTGCGTAATGCATGGCAATACCATGATAAATATGAAGCCAGCCTTTTCTAGTCTTTATTGGGGGTGGACCGCTCCCAACCATTTCATCCCAGTAATGATTTACTCCTTGTGCAATAAGTGATGTTCTTTCCCAATTTACTAAGTCTTTCGATTTAGAAAGAAATATTGAATTACCAGTTAGTGGCCCCCCTTCTACTTGTGCTGTATTAGGTCTATCTAATCTATAATACTCACCATCAATTTTTTCAGGGAAAAGAACTCCATTACGAACATCCTTATCAGATACAATTCCCATAAATTCAAATTTTTGGAAATCATTCGTCTTAGCTAAGCCTAAACTACAATAATCCTCAACATCCATTGCAAACATTATATAGTATTCATCATCAATTTTTGTAATTCGCGGATCGTACATGTGATGTAATGTTAAGCCCAAGTTTTCTAATCCTTCAAATTTTATAACTTTATCATCAACCCTAAAATTGATTCCATCCTCACTCTCAGCCATAATAAAATAAGTACGCCTTCCCCTATTTTGAACTCTAAGCATCAGTAAATACTTATCCTCAAACTTGATAGCACCAGGATTAAATACAGAGCTAACATCTTGCAAAATTGGCTGGATAGCTGGTATATCACTATTAACAACTATCGGATTATTTTTGTGTCTAATCATAATTTTTTCCTAAAATATTATTTTAAAATTAAAACTACCTTATTAAGAAAAAGTAATAAATATTTTGATTTATAATAATTTCCTAAATATACATTCAGTCATTAGTACTTCCAATTCATAAGCATTTAATTTCTTCTAGTCTAATCCTTCTATTTTGAATGTCCATGCATTCAAACATGGCAGATCATTATGATATATATTGCTTAAATCAACATGAATTTTACCATCAGTAAAATTATAATCTAAGTTCCCTTCCTTTCCCAGTAAAGATATTTTAATATTCTTTTCTTTAATATTGATTGGCAATATTAATTCCTTACCGGGCCATTCCAATGAAATTGCATAAACATTTCCATTGTTTTTAGTATAACAGAGATATTCTGCTTTTGATTTATATACAGCTTTAAGCCCATCACCACTCAACTTATCCTTTGATGAAAAGAGCACTTGCTGAGGGACAATCTGTTTTTCTTGATCTTTATTAGACCAAAATAGACGAAGCATTGCATTTTGTTTATTTTCAAAATACACTATTTTTATTGGATATTTTTTATCTGCAGTTAATTCGATCTTTCCTTCTTCTTTAGTACGAACAGCATTTGTCATTACATTTCCATCTGCTGATTCGGTTGATTTTTCCCACTTATCAATTACTAGTTTGTTATCAATCCAAAGACGCATACCATCATCAACTTTTGCTTCAAATAGATATTCACCCGAAGATGGAGCTTCAATGTATCCTTCCCAAGTAGCAGTAAAATTATCCTCAACAATTGGTTTACCTGGAGTATTTCTTACCCAGTTGAAATTGATCTCAGGATCGATTCTTTTAAGAACTACATCTTTTTCTTCTGATTGCTTTTCCCATGTCTCGGAACCGTAAATTGCTTCACTGTTGACATGAATCCATTCACCTAATTTTACAAGTCTCTCTTGCTGCAATAATGGTATCTGGCCATCTGCTTTTGGACCAACATTAATTGTAATACCGCCACCGTTTGCAACAGCTTTAATAAAGAAATGAATGAGTTCTTCTGCGGACATATATGCTTCAAGTTTTTCGTTTCTGTTCAATCCAAAACTTCTCCCTAATCCTCGTACTTCTGCCCATGGTCGATCAGTAATTTTCAATCCAGCGCTGTATTCTGGTGTTAAAAATCCAATATTACTTCCTCCACCCCAACGGTTGTTTACAATTGCTTCATCCCCAACTAAATTAAAGTACCATGCAATAAGCTCTGCAGCATGAAAATCACTTGCTTTATTATACCACTCTCCATCAGTAAAAATAAGAGAAGGTTTGTATGTTGAGATCAACTCTTTGAATTGAGGCAGCATATGCTGCTCAACATAAGCTCCAATCTCATCATTTGGATCAGTGTACCATCTGTGTAGTGGATTGTTCCATTCAGTTAGGGAATAATACAATCCCATTTTTAAGCCCGCTTTTCGAGTAGCATCTGTGAGCTCACCAACAACATCTCTTTTAGGGCCAACATCAACACTGTTCCAACTGGGAGCATATTTACTGGGCCAGAAGCAATATCCATCATGATGCTTTGATACAAAGATTATATATTTGGCTCCACTGCGTTTAAATAGCTGTGCCCATTCGTCAGCATCAAACAATTCACCTTTTAATAAAGGGGCATAATCACGATATGTAAAATCCTCTCCGTAGACTCTCTTTTGAAAACTTGTTCTCCTCGGATCATCTACCTGGAGTCCTCGCAAAAACCATTCTCCGTATGATTCCGGTCCTCCATAAGCAGGAACAGAAGAGACTCCCCAATGAATGAATATTCCTAGTTTAGCCTCCTTAAACCAATCTGGATATGGTCGAGACCTTAGTGACTCCCAATTTGCTTCCCATTTTTTTACTGATTGATCCTCTTGTGCTTGCACAGAATTATTTTCTTGTGCTAAACTGATTTGTGTGAGTAATATCAATAGTATAAAAGATATTATCTTTTTCAATTTTTACTCCTTAAAATGTTGTTTTATAAAGTTTTAATAGGAACACAGATTCTTATGATCATTATGATTTATTAAGATAAAAAATAATTACTAGTTGGTTGAAATGATGCTAATCCCCTTTCTCAATTGTTTCTTTCTTGATATTTCCCAAATCTGAATTTTTCAAGTTCCGGTTC
>JBDLIN010000232.1:0-6242 GCA_039714835.1 Bacteroidota bacterium
GAATCTTGCACCTAAAGTTCCTACTGGATTAAAAGTAGATGACTTTGGGAACAGTGACTTTTCAGTTAGTTGGGATAGTAGTAGTACTGCTAAATCCTACATTGTGCAAATTCAGGATAGTTTAATTTGGAAGACAATAGATAGTACTCAAGAATTATCATACACTTATACAAATTTAGAAGGAAGGTCTAGATACAGAGCAAGAATAGCAGCGAAAAATGATTTTGGTGTTAGTGCTTTTTCTGATTATGTATTTGCTTTAACGACAGCAAATAATGACATAATTATTTCAAATGAAAATTGGTCATTAAAATTTGTTGATAGTGAAGAAAAAGTTGGTGAAGATGGAGCTGCTTTGAATGCATTTGATGGAGATGAAAATACATTCTGGCATACTGAATGGTATAATAATGAACCGATACATCCGCATGAAATTCAAATTGACTTAGGTGCAAATTGTAAAATTAAAGGATTCAAATATCTTCCGCGTCAAGATGGTGGGATCAATGGAACAATAGCTGATTATGAATTTTATGTTAGTGCTGATGATACAAATTGGGGAAACTCTGTAAGTAATGGTACATTTGATCCAAACACGGAATTAAAAGAAATTTATTTTGATGAAGTAGAGGGACGATTTATTAAAATGACAGCTACTTCAGAAATTAATGGAGGCCCATGGACTTCTATGGCTGAATTAATTCTGGTTGGTGAAATAATAGTTGGGATTGGTTCCGATGCTCCTCAAATACCGGATAAATTTGAATTGTATCAAAACTATCCAAATCCGTTTAATCCAACAACAACAATCAATTATACTTTGCCCGAAACAAGTATAGTAACTATATCAATCTATAATTCAATTGGGAAATTAGTAAATACAATAGTTAACAAATCAATGCAGGCTGGGTATCATTCAGTAAGATTTGATGCTTCAGAGTATGCAAGTGGAATATATTTTTATAGATTAAAAACACAAAAATTTTCTAAAACTAACAAAATGATACTGCTCAAGTGATAGACAACCAACAAAAAAATATCAAATTGAAATTTAGGATTAATGATATATTCCTTTTAATAATTGCTTTTAGTGTTGGGAACATGCAAAATATGGCGGAGTCAATTGATACTTACTGGAAAGAGCCAAAAATATTTGGAATCAACAAAGTAAATCCTCATGTAAATGTAGTCCCATTTTCTAGTATTAAATCAGCAATTACACAATCTATTGAAGAATCAGAGTATTACAAAACCTTAAACGGTAGATGGAAGTTTAATTGGGTAAAGAATCCTAAAGATAAACCTGATAACTTTTTCACTTCATCATTTGATATTACGGATTGGGATTACATTGATGTCCCTTCAAATTGGGAGCTTAAGGGGTATGGCATTCCCATATATGTAAATCAACCTTATGAATTTATGTGGGATAGGAAAAGGCCAAATCCACCATATCTACCAGAGAACTATAATCCTGTAGGCTCATATAAAAGAAATTTTACAATACCTGGTAAGTGGAAGAATAGGGAAATCTTTATCAATTTTGGGGCGGTTAAATCAGCATTTCATATTTGGATAAACGGCAGATATGTTGGTTATAGTCAAGGATCAAAAACTCCAGCAGAATGGAATATTACAGAATATTTATTAGATAAAGAAAATTCTATATCACTTGAAGTTTATAGGTGGTCTGATGGTTCTTATTTAGAGTGTCAAGACTTTTGGAGAATAAGTGGAATAGAAAGAGATGTGTATTTGTACTCTCTACCCAAAACATATATCAGCGATTATTTTGTAAAAGCCAATCTTGATGAAGAATTTAAAAACGGAAAATTAAACATTGAAGTTGAAGTTTCCTCAAGTGAAATATTAAATGCTGAAACTCCATTTAAAGTATCTTGTTTGTTACTTGATGCTAATGAGCAAGTAACTTCTAAAATGGAAAAAGAAGTTAAATTTGAATCAATAAAAAATGAAACGGTTGAATTTCTTAGCGAAATTATAAACCCCAATAAGTGGACTGCAGAGACACCTAATCTATATACTTTACTTATTCAAATCACCAATAGTAATAAAGTAAATGAAGTAATAAAAGCAAAGATTGGATTCCGTAATGTAGATATTAAAAATGGGCAATTGCTTGTTAATGGCAAAGCTGTAACAATTCAAGGTGTTAACCGGCATGAGCATGATCCAATAACCGGCCATGTAATTTCTAAAGAGACAATGCTTAAAGATATAGAGTTAATGAAGTTAAATAATATCAATACAGTTCGAACAGCTCATTATCCCAATGATCCATATTGGTATCAACTATGTGATATATATGGTCTTTATGTAATTGATGAAGCTAATATAGAATCTCATGGAATGGGTTACGGAAAGGAAAGTCTAGCTAAGGATACTATATGGTATGAATCTCATTTGGATAGAATGATTCGAATGGTCGAGCGTGATAAGAATCATCCTAGTGTTATAATATGGTCATTAGGTAATGAAGCTGGGGATGGTTTAACATTTGAAAAAATGTATAAGTGGACTAAGAACTTTGATGATACAAGACCGGTACAATACGAACGTGCCGGCTTAAAACAACACACTGATATTTATTGTCCTATGTATGCATCTGTTGATTATATAGAAAGCTATGGAAGCAAAGAGCAAACCAGACCTTTAATTTTATGCGAATATGCTCATGCTATGGGTAATTCTCCCGGTAATCTAAAAGAATATTGGGATGCAATTGGAAATTCAAAGTATTTGCAAGGAGGTTGTATTTGGGATTGGGTTGATCAGGGAATTGAAAAAATTGATAAAAACGGTGTGAAGTATTTTGCATACGGTGGAGATTTTGGCCCAGATAATGTCCCTAGTGATGGAAACTTTCTGATAAATGGTTTAATTACTGCAGATAGAAAAGAAACTCCAAAACTTAAAGAAGTTAAAAAAGTTTATCAAAATATAAAATTTACAAAAGTTCAAGATGCTTTAGATAAAATAAGTGTAACTAATAAATATTCTTTTACTAATCTAGGTGAATTCTACTTTAGATGGGAACTAACTGAAGATGGGAATAAAATTCTTGAAGATAAAATTGATAACTTCAATTTGGCACCAGGAGATTCTAAAGAAATAATAATTGGATTAGGTGGTGTCAGTTTTAGCAACTCGCATGATTATTTTATTAATATTAGAGCATTCACAAAAGAAAAATCTCAATTAATTCCGAGCGACTATGAAATTGCATTTGAACAACTTTTACTTAGCAAAAAAAGTGTGCTAACCAAAGGTGATTTTGTACAGATAAATGAAAATATAAAGATTGTTGACAAAGACAGGCTGTTAGAAATATGTACTGATAGTAAAACTTATGCATTTAATAAGGACTCTGGTTATTTAACTCTAGTAAAGTATAACGATGTAATAGTTATGAATAACCATGAAGGTCTTCGTTTGAATTTGTTTAGAGCACCTATTGATAACGATAAAGTAATCTCCAATAGATGGCTTGATATCGGATTGGATAAAATGAAATCAATTTGTCAGAATTTCAATTTTGAGAGAAGTGAAGATAAGATTACAGTTATTTCTCAAAATACATATTATGGGGAAAGTGAATTTGAGATTGCCAAGGTTAATTGTGAGTACACTATTTATAAGGATGGGACATGCCAAATAAATAATAATATCGTGTTAAGTGAGGAACTCCCATCTTTACCTAGAATAGGTTTTGCCACAAAAATAAATGAGAACTTCAATAATCTGTCATGGTATGGTGAAGGTCCCCATGAAAATTATATTGATAGAAAAGAAAGTTCATGGCTAGGTGTATTTAAAAGCAATATTTATTCACAATATGTTAACTATGTAAAACCTCAGGCAAATGGAAATAAGGAAGATGTAAGATGGTTATCATTAACAAATGATAGTAAAGAAGGTATGCTTATTGTCCCAACAAAATCAATTTCATTTACAGCAAGTTACTATTCAGATTTTCAACTAACAACAGCAACACACACAAACGATCTTAAAAAGAGTGATGAAATCAATTTAGCTTTAGATGTTCGTCATCGTGGATTAGGAAATGGAAGTTGTGGGCCTGACTGTTTAGCAGAATATAAAGTTGAACCAGAGAATATAAATTTTTCATTTTATCTTCGCCCGATAAATTTAGATAAAAATAATGTATCCCAAAGTATTCAAACAATTAAACTACCCGATCCGATATTACCCGAAAATAATGGTTCAAAAGTTACTATTGATTATCCATATGATAATGTTAAACTATACTATACACTTGATGGCAGCACACCATCAAAAAAATCTACTCCATATAATAATAACAGTATTTTAATAAAAGAAGATACTGAACTTAATATTAGAGCTATTGGAGAGGGCTTTGAAAGCAGTAATATTATTTCTAAAACATATTTGAAGCCGTTAAATACAATAGAAGTAGACAAATCAGAGTGGAAAGTAATTTATTGTGATAGCTACGAAATGGGAGATGAGCCCGAAAATGCAATTGATGGTTCAACTTCAACCATTTGGCATACAGCCTGGGCGGAGGAAAGTCCTCCTCATCCTCATGAGATAATCATAGACTTAGGTAAAAGTTATTATTTAGCAGGAATTAGATTAATCCCAAGGGCATATGGTAGAAACGGTATTATCAAACAGTATGACTTTAGTATGTCCAATGATAATCAAAATTGGAAAAAAGTAATTACAGGTGGGATATTTAAAAATAGAAAAGAGAATTATTCAATTAGGTTTGATGAAATAAAAGTAGGAAGATATTTAAGACTGGTTGCAAAATCTTCTTATAGTGGGCATTGGACCTCACTTGCAGAATTTGACATTCTTGCGGTAGAATAATACTCATTATTGAAATAAGCACTTAGATTATATGAGAAAGATTAAAAGAATATCACAAATATCAATTCTATTTATAGCTACAACTATTTTTTGGGGAAATAATTATGTAGCTCAAGAATTGGATAAAGTTGTCAAGGTTCCTGTGGGAGGAAATAGTTGGCTTGTTGATAGTAAAGCAAATAGCCAAGAAATGATTACTCAAGATGGAATTACAAATTGGCAGTATTCAGAAGACAAATTTCGTATCTATTTTAAAATTACCCAGATTGGTGAATTAGAAATCGAATTAAATGCAAAAGTTATTTCGGGAGAATCGAAAATAAAATGTACAATTAATAATCAGTCTTCAATAGTAGTAATTAAAGGCTCAGAGTATGAAAGACATCTTGTGGGAAAATTTAATTTTGATAAACCAGGATATTACTTTATCGAACTCGAAGGAATTAAAAAGGATGGAGAAAAATTTGCTGACATTAAAGATATTATTTTAAGTGATACAGCAACGAGAGGAGAACTGTATTATGTTAAAGATGAATTTTATTGGGGAAGAAGAGGTCCGTCAGTTCATTTAAGTTTTCCTGTTCCCGACTCTATTGAAAATGTTGAATGGTTTTATAGCGAGATAACTGTCCCTAAGGGAGAAGATGTGATAGGGTCCTATTTTATGGCCAATGGTTTTGCACATGGATATTTCGGAATTCAAGTGAATTCAGAAAAAGAAAGAAGAATTTTATTTTCAGTTTGGAGTCCATATAAAACCCAAAATCCAGCAGAAATACCTGAAGAGTATAAAATTGTATTACTCAAAAAAGGTAGAAATGTTTATAGTGGCAAATTCGGGAATGAAGGTTCCGGAGGGCAGAGTTATTTAAAATACAACTGGAAAGCTGGCAACAAATACCGATTCCTTTTAAGAGGAAAACCAGAGGGGAATAATCATACTGTATTTACTGCATATTTTTACGCACCAGAACTTGATGAATGGAAACTTATTGCTAGTTTTAGGAGACCATTTACCGATTCTTATCTTACAAGGTTATATTCCTTCTTAGAAAATTTTTATCCAGAAACTGGAAATATAAGCAGGAAAGCATATTATACAAACCAATGGATATGTGATAATAGAGGTGATTGGAATGAGCTAACTAAGGCAAAATTTACAGCTGATGCAACAGCTAGGAAAGAAGCCAGATTAGATTATTCTGGTGGCTTAGAAAATAATACATTCTTTATGAAGAACTGTGGCTTTTTTAATGAGAGAACAAAAATTGATTCATGGTTTACAAGAAAACCTAATAGTAAAAAACCAATAATAAATTTTAAAAAATTACGATAAATAGATTACATTTGTTTTATGGATAAAA
>JBDLIN010000233.1:0-6197 GCA_039714835.1 Bacteroidota bacterium
GTATATATAACAATTCCAATTTCCAATGCACTGTTGTCATAATTAAGAAGATAATTAATGCCTCCTCCAAGAGCCAATCCTCCGCTTATATCAGTTCCGATACCAGCCCGGATTCCCAAACCATCTTGATCAGAGGCGAATAGTGAAAGATTAAAAAGCAGTATTAATAGAAAGGGAAAATATAGTAAGTATTTTTTCATAACAGTTACTCCTTGTTATTGATCTAATATGAAAAGCAAGATAATAATAAAATATTGAAGAATAGAAAAGAATATCATGATAGTATAGCCATAATTCCTCAACCCAATTTTTAGCTACTTTAATTTAATATCCACTGAAAAACACATGTTTATTTCAAGTTCAGATATGTCGATAAGTATTGTGATTGTAGCAATATGTAACTTGTTAGAGTGGTATTAATTTTATATGTTTATTTTTAAGCCCTAAAGCTAGTTGACCTCATTTTGATTTTAGGAATAATGTAAAATCCAAATCTGGAGGTAAAATGTATACTTTTAATCTGACCGAAAACTTCCTTACTGCTGATGAACAAAATATATTTAATAATTATCTTTTAGTTAGTGGACTTGATCCTCAAATATGGAAAGTTTTTGAATGTCTCTTTAATTCAAGAATAAAAAACACAATTCCGCTTGTACTAAGAGTGTACAAGGACTCTGAACTTTGTGGAGTATCAATAGTTATAAAATGTCGCAAATATGGGAAGGCATTATTTAATAATAAATTCCTAGCAGGAGCTTTTAATATTTTTAATGTGCCTTTTTATATGTGGTTAAAGTTCGGTTGTTGTATGGATATGATGTCGAATACTGGCTTTGTGAGGAATCCTGAAGAGTACAATGAAATAGTTAGTGCCATGATGAGGTACTTAAAGAAGAATACAATTTTAACTGTTGTAACAGATTACAATATAAATTCTTCACATTATGAAAAGCCTTCAATATTACCGGCACTTCCACACGCGCTGATAAATACTTCATCAATGCAATCTATTAATGATTATCTGGCTGGTCATAAGAATATAAAACGAAAACTAAAAGCATTTGAAAAAAAAGGTGGAAAATTTATTTTGATAAAGAGTAAACTAAATGACCATCAATTATCAAGTTTAAAGAAGTGTTTTATTGCAACCTCAAAAAAAAGCGTTTTCTATTTACCATACCAAAACCTCTACTTGAATTCGGCACTGACAACCAGTCAAACCAATATTGATAATGTTTATTATTTTATAGCATACTTGAATGATGAATTTTTAGGATATCAAGCAGCTATAAAAACCGGAAATAATTTGAATGCCTTACACGGAGCATTTGATCGTAATCGAAGTACAACATATCATGCATACGATATTCTTTTTGTAAAAATGACTGAGTTTGCAATTGAACATGGAATAACTAAAATTGATTTTGGTGCAGTTCTTAATTATACTAAACAGAAAATGGTAAACGAAACTATTGAAATGTCCTATTTCCTTTTGAGTAAATTTACAATTATACAGTGGATATTTGAGAACTTATTAAAAATTACTAGCATACAGAGTGAAAGACAACTAAAGTTTAGAGATCAATAATAGATGAATCATAATCATTTATTGTTGCATATTGCAGTTGGAAAAGTGTCCCGCCAAGATTTTCACTTGGCGGGCAGTTGAAATTGATTAATCTGGTTGTCCATCTTTATTATTATCTCTATAGGCATTCTTAAATCCATACTTTAAATTATTATCGATTTTGTCATCATTTGATGGATCATTTGGGTCTAAAAATTTATCACCTTCATAGAACCATTGATAAGGATCAACAGTTATTGATAAATTTGCTGAACCATTTTCATCAACAACAATATCATCAGTGATTTTAATATCTTGTTTTGCTGATTTTTTTGACCGATAAGTAAATGGGGTACCATCAATTTCACCTTTTACGATAGTAGAAAATCTAAATTCACTCTCTTCACCTTCTTTGAATTCAGGATCGGGAGGAGTTTCACTAGCCTCAATTTTGTGGATCTCAAATTTTACACTGTTATAACTTCCTGCAGTAATTGGAGCAACAGCAAATTCTGTTAACCTGCTTTGTAGATTTAACTGTACAACATAAGGTCCGGTTTTTACATTGTGATCTTTGGCGGAACTTTTGTTTTTGATCTTGATCTCTTTCATCAAAATTTTAACTTCTGTCAATTGAAATTCTGCAGTCACCTTTCCAAGATCAGATTCATTTGCAAAATTCAATGTTAATGTTGCATCAGTAGTTTCAGTAGTATCACAACCAATAAAGAAAAGTGAAAAAATAATTGAGAATAGTGTAATTCTCTTAAATAAATGTAACATAGCTTTCTCCAATTATGATTTAAGTTAGTTAGCGGATGATGATGAACAAAGACTATACCAATTGAAGCAAGTTCATAGAAATGACCTTTATAATAGGAGATATAAGCAAGTAATAGAACTGCTCGGTCGAACCATTCGACCGTATGGTCTAATATTAAAGACATTAGATATTATTATTTCCAATTATGGAATATAATCCAGCAATAATAATTTGGCACACCTATTGCTTTATAGGGTAAACAATCATTTTAACATAATAAGAGAGGAGTTCAGCAATGAAACTACAATCAAATTACATATACTTTTTACTAATTCTTTCATCATTTACTTTTGCATCGTGTTCTTCACCTACTGAATCGGATGCATTGAATCAATCTTATGATTTAGATAAAACATTAGAAACAATGGCTATTGAAGAACTAAGTCCAGCTGAAGAAGAAGGTCTTTTATTTTTGAGAGAAGAAGAAAAATTAGCAAGAGATGTTTACATCACACTATATGAAAAATGGGAATTAACTGTTTTTAATAATATCTCAAAAAGTGAACAAAAACATACTGATGCAATTAAACTATTATTAGATCGTTACGAACTTGATGATCCAATGATGGAAGATGTAATTGGGATTTTTAAAAATGAGGATTTACAGAATCTGTATAATAGCTTAGTAGAAAAAGGTAATGAATCAATTGAAGAAGCACTTAAAGTTGGTGGAGCAATTGAAGAGATTGATATATTAGACTTAGAATTGCAAATAAACGAAAAAGTTGATAATGAAGATATAAAATTTGTCTACAGTAATTTATTACGGGGATCAAAAAATCATATAAGAGCTTTTGTAAGAAATATTGAAAATTATGGGTTTACATATGAACCACAATATATGACTCCTGAAGCATATCAAATTATTATTGAGAGTGACATGGAAAGAGGTGGCAGAGGAAAAGGAAAGAGAAGAGGAAGACACGGCAACGGTTAGATTTTAAGTTTTTGCTTTCAAAAAAAACCTCCTTCGGGAGGTTTTTGTTTAAATCGCAGTTCCTATTCATAACCTAATTCACTCCGACATTATATAATCCTCTTTGTTAATTGATGTAAGTCTAAAGCTAATTTCGTACTAATATTTTTCCAATCATATTTTTCAATAGTAATACTGCGTAATTTATCCTTGTGAATTTGATCAACATAAATAGCCCTTCTAACATTTGATGCTATATCTTTAACTGTTTGATCCGCATTCGGACTAAGTTTCATTATGTCTATTATATCCGAAGGTACAGCTTGCGATACTGAGTCAATGCTTGCAGCCATGCCGGCAAAATATGTCCCGATTGGAAAACAACCCGAAGCCATTGCCTCCAAAAACACAAGAGGACCAGCCTCTGGGACAATTGAAGGAAAAATCGCTGCATCACTTGCTGGGAACAAGTAACAAAGCTCTCTATGGGTAAGATATCCAGTAAATATAACACTCTCTTTATTCAAATACTTTTGTGCTTTACTGAAATAATTATCAAGTTCATTAGTTTTATTTAGATGATCAAAATAAAGTTGAATTTCTTCCAGTGATTTATTCCCATTGCCTTCAAGTTCTCTTCCCCAATTTATAATATTATGGATTAAATCAGTATGGCCATTTTGCAGTGCCCAAATTAGAGCTTCAAGTGATTCACGCTGTGGTCCATGTCCAACTACTATCAATCGTGTATTAGGCTCAGCAGCAAGTATTTCAGGTAGTGCTGCAACAATTGAATGCAGTCCCTTATTTGCAATCATTCTGCCGACAAACAAAATGATTTTTTCATTCTCCCAATCTATCAATTGTAATTTTTCTTCAGTGTCAGCATCTGTCAACTTTGAATTATAATCGGCAGAAGTATTAATAGTATCCAAAAGTTCTTGTTTTGAAATATCAGCCTTCAACTCATTTTGTAATGTTTGTGCTTGAGAGGCTGACTTTCCACGCGGTAGATCTTTTAATAACTCACATAACTTGTTAATGTTCTCTTTTCTACTCTTTGCTTCTATGGGATTGAAAAGAGATGTGTTAACACCCAAATTCAATTCAACCATTTTCGATTCAATGTTAGGCAGTGCAGGGAATAATTCTTTTACCCTATTTCTGATTTCTTTTCCAATTACATAAATTCGATGTGCATTGTTAAATGCACTTTCAGCATAATTGAAAAATCTTTCATCCTTTTTCACTGCATATTCAATAGCACTTCCGTGAGGCATTATAGAATAGGGGATATCCCAGGTTCTTGCTGCTTGCTGAGCAACTACAGACATAAGAACAGCATGATTCGCAAGAATAACCTTTACATTATATTCCTCAACAACTTGGTTTAGCACATTAATGTTTTTCTGTAAATATTCATCAATTTCTGTATTACTAAGGTCAATCATTGGTTGTACATTAGTAAATTCTTCGTATTTGTCACTAACATAAACTGGCAATGTATCTCCCAATTTCGGTTTGTGCATAACAACTTTTCCTGGATAGAGAGAATCACGTTTCAATATGATTTCCTTTTCACCATTTGAATGATATAGTATCACTTCAGAAATATAATCGTATAACTCCGGATGATTTTCCTGACACATTAAATGGACGGTTTCCCCATTGTTGCATAAAGATTGAATAATAGAGCGAGTCCATAAATTACTTCCAGAACCTTCCAGAAGGTAACCATGTAAAATTGCAATCATACTTATTCCCTTACATTAAAATAATATTGATTTAAACTTTAATTTTAGAATTGTAAAAGTAAATTTAATAATCTTAAGATAACTTGGTTAAAAAAACTCAGCAGCTAAAACACAAATAGGCAATTCCTTGTTACTAGCAATCTAAATAGTTTGACAATACGATTATCTTTTCTTAATTACTTTTTATAAACATAGAATTAATTCCACCTTGAGGGAAACGCCTGCCTGCCGGTAGGCAGGTTCTGATTTACTCTCATGGAATCTTTTCTCGCAAGGCTAATGGGTTTTCCAAAGGTATCTTCTGAAATAAGAGATTAAGATGGAGGGGCTATGAAAAAGTATTCACTTCTACTGCTGATCTTACAATATTTTACATTCAATCTATATTCTCAGTATGATACTGTATCGACAATCCCTAATCCTAGCTTTGAGGAATGGTCATTTGACCCTAGAATACAAACGATGGCACCTACATCTTGGGAAGTTTCCGAAGACAATCATGCAGTATTATCACAATCAACTGATGCGGTGGATGGTAATTACTCAATTAGATTAGAAGGTATAGATTGTTGCTTAAATCCTAGGGGTCAATGGAATATAGAGAATCCGGAAATATTCTATTATATTTCTTGCTATGTGAGAGCAGAGGGTTTTCATGTATATGATGGATCCGGAATCTGGAATCCTGATCCAAATGTAAATATTTCATGCTCTGTTTATTATACCCTTGAAAATTACGATGTGATAAGTGGAAGTGGGTATGGATTCAAAAAGATAACTCAACAAGGACAATGGCTTCAAGTATCTGCGGCTCTGAATATGACTCAATATATAAATGAACCTGTACGAAGTGCAAGGATAAGTATAGATATAAGCGTCTGTGGCCATACTTTGGATGATGATCCGCAAATTCCAGGCACATTATTGGTAGATAATGTTCAAGTATCTACAACCCCTTTTACAACAACATTGATAGAACCAACTTTAGGCGACACTTTTATTTCAGGAGAGGAGGATACTATTAAGTGGGAACAAGGATCATCTGGTCAATTGGTTAAATTGGAATATAGCACCGATGCAGGTCAGAGTTATCAAACACTAAAAGACAGTCTTCAGTATGATAAAGGAATGTAT
>JBDLIN010000234.1:0-6136 GCA_039714835.1 Bacteroidota bacterium
CCATTTTCTTTTGCTTCACCACGAATATTATTTCCGTAATCAAAAGTTACAGCACCTCGCTTTTGAAATTCGAGCATTGCTTTAACATGGGCAACAATTGTCTCTTGTGAGTTTCTAATATATTCGTCAGGATCAGATTTTCTTAAAATTAGAGCCTCTTCAAATGTCATCCCCATCGGCACATAACCGTTCAATGTGTCATGAGCTGAGGTCTGATCAGTAACTACATCGGGAATTATATTTTTCTCTAAAATTTGAGGAAGAATCTCACCAGCATTTCCAACTAATCCAACTGATATTGCTTTGTTATTTTCTTTTGCTTCTAAAACGATTTTCAGTGCTTCATCAAGATCTTCCGAGATAACATCAAGATAACCTGTTTCAATTCTTTTCTCAATTCTACTTTTATTAACATCTATTCCAAGAAATGCAGCACCATTCATTGTTGCTGCTAATGGTTGAGCGCCACCCATACCACCTAGACCAGCTGTTAATAAAAACTTACCATTTAGACTACCATTAAAATGTTGGTTAGCACACTCAGCAAAGGTTTCGTAGGTTCCTTGTAGAATTCCTTGAGTTCCAATATATATCCAACTTCCTGCAGTCATCTGGCCATACATTGTTAAACCTTTCTGTTCAAGT
This sequence comes from Bacteroidota bacterium, assembly GCA_039714835.1. GTDB lineage: Bacteria > Bacteroidota > Ignavibacteria > Ignavibacteriales > Melioribacteraceae > SZUA-22. The sequence goes on from JBDLIN010000234.1 coordinate 646, forward strand.
TTTCTGAACTCTTCCCAGTTTGCCCAATCAGGCACCAACATAGAATTTGATATAAGAACACGGGGAGCATTCTCATGACTTTTAAAAATCCCAACCGGTTTGCCTGATTGAACTAGAAGTGTTTCATCATTTTCGAGTTCTTTCAATGAATTGATAATAGCTTCATAAGATTCCCAGTTTCTTGCTGCCTTACCTGATCCGCCATAGACAATGAGGTTATCCGGATCTTCTGCTACCTGAGGATCGAGGTTGTTCATTAACATTCGCATTGCAGCTTCTTGTATCCAGCCTTTACATGATAATTCTGTCCCTTTTGGAGCATGAATTGTTCGTTTAGTATTTTCCATATTAGTCATTAAAATGTTTAGTTAATAAATTGTGATATTGATTATACATTGTTCTGTAAAACCATTTTTTAATTATCCAACTATTGTCCATAGTTTTCTTGATGTGCTTAACGTTTTCGTTTAGCTGTCTTACTAATCTAACTTTTTCATCCTTTGTTAATTTAACATCGGATGGATTTTGGGCAACTTTTTCGGAAATAGTATTAAAAGCTTTTACATCTCCATAAAAGCTTTTATCAGTTCCCATTTGATTAATTGCTTGTTTGCAAAAGCTAGCTATTATTTTTGCTTCATTTTTGTCGAAGTTGTAAGAATAATTTTTAAAAAGTTTTTTCATTGATATTATGCCTTTAGTGATAATAATTTTTCTCGCATTTTCTGATAGCCCGGTTTAATTACATTGTATATGTAATCTAACTTTTCATTGTGTAGAAGAAATGCAGATTTCATTGCGTTGATGTTTAATTTTTCGATATCGTCTAGTGAAATTCCAAAAGCTTCGGATGCAGTTATATATTCATCTGTAAGTGTGATGTTACTCATCAACCTGTCATCAGTATTGAGAAATACTCTGTACTTTGCATCAAATAATTTTTTGAAAGGATGGTTTTCTAATTTATCAATCGCCCCTGTATGAACATTACTCTGTAAACAGATTTCTAATGGAATTCGTTTATCTAAAATATACTGAGCTAAATCACCAAGTTGAACAATATTACCTTGTTTATCAAAAAAGATATCTTCTATTAATCTTGTAGCATGCCCAATTCTATGCGCACCACAGATCTGAATTGCCTGCCAGATAGATTCTTTACCGAAAGCCTCACCGGCATGGATAGTAATATTGAAGTTTTCCCGACTGATAAATTGAAATGCATCTAAATGTTTTTTGGGGGGATAACCACCTTCTTCACCGGCTAAATCAAAACCAACAACTCCTTTATGTCTATAGTTTACAGCTAGTTCAGCAATTTCTAAAGAGTTTGTCATATTCCGCATTGCACAAAGGATCAATCCATATCCCACACCAAAATCCTTTTTACCTTTCTCTAAGCCACTTAAAACAGCAGTTATAACATCATCATAGTAAAGTCCATTCTCTAGATGAAGAACTGGTGCAAATCGGGTTTCAACATAAACCACACCATCTTTATGCATATCCTCCATCATTTCATATGCTATTCTTTTAAGTGCATCTTTCGTTTGCATAACTGCGCAAGTATGTTCAAATCCTTGAAGGAATTCAACAAGATTCCCTTTATTTGCACCACTAAAAAACCACTCTCCTAATTTTTCAGGATCTTGTGTGGGTAACTTTTTATAACCGATTTTATCAGCTAATTCAATCACAGTTTCTTTACGGAGACCACCGTCTAAATGGTCATGTAACAGTACTTTTGGAACTTCGTTTATTATTTTTTCAGTTGTCATTTTTCTTCCATTTTTATAATTAAAAAATATTCTTTTTGGATAGTAAAATCAATTAAAGAGACTATTATTTGAAGTGTGAACAATAAATTTCATCTTGATTATAGAACCCTAAAATCGTAAGTTTTCCTATTAAAATATATTTTTTATAACTACATAATAGGAGAGGTGATGAAAAAGGCATTAAGTTTATTAATTATAATTGGAATGGCGTTTAGTTTTACCGCTTTTCAGTGTTCATCGACCGAATTAACCAGTGCAAAGCTTTATATTCAACAGAAAAATTTCGATAAAGCGAAGGAATCACTACAAAAAGAAGTTGAAAAGAATCCTAAAAGCGATGAAGGATTTTATCTGCTTGGATATGTTCAAGGTGAAGAAGGTGACTTGAAAGCAATGTTAGAAAGTTTTGACAAATCTTTAGGTGTTAGTAAAAAATTCGCTAAAGAAATTGATGATTATAAGAAATATCAATGGCAGGATAATTTTAACAAAGGTGTTGGCCTTTTTAATAGAGGAACGAAAGTAGAAAACGAAGATAGTAGTAAAATGTTCTTTAATAAATCTATAGAGAAATTTAATAATTCAATTTTATGTGAACCGGATTCAGTTGGTGCATACCAAAATATGGTCTATTCTTTAATCAATGCAGGTAGGGATGACGAGTTGGAAGAACCTCTCAAGAAAATCATTGAATTAGATAGTACAGCAAGTGCTTATGTAGATTTAAGTAAAGTTTACAATAATCAAGCAATTGTTTTAATGAACTCATATGAAGATACAAAGAATGTTGCCGATAGTGTAGAAGCGATGAAAGTCTACGATAAAGAAATTGCACTCTTAGAAGAAGGTTATAAAGTACATCCTGAAGATGCTGCTATTTTAGCGCAACTTTCAAATGCTTATGTTGAAGCTAATAAAATGGATGTAGCAATGAAAACATTCCAAGATGGTATTAAGAAAGATCCAACAAACGAAAAGTACCGTTACAATTATGGAGTTCTATTATTAGGTGCTAATGAGTATGAAGAAGCTGCTAATCAATTCAACAAAGCAATTGAGATTAAAAGTGATTATACAAGTGCCTACTATAATTTAGGTGTTACCTATCTTAAGTGGGGTGCAGATATGCAAGAAAAAGCGATTGAAGATGAATCTGATGATGATTCTTATAAAGAAAAATTCGAAGCAGCGGTTGAGCCTTTAGAAAAATATCTTGAAAGCAATCCGGAAGATAGCGCCATCTGGAATTATCTTGGTAAAGTCTATGCAAATCTTGGTGAAACGGAAAAATCAAAAGAAGCATTTGATAAAGCAGATCAATATAAGTAAAACTAAAAGTAAAACATTTTATGCCTGCAATTTTTGAATTATTTAATTGCAGGCTTTTTTTTATTCAATTGAAATTTTAAGGAAAGATAAAATGGATCAAAAGCAACAACAAATTAATATTGAACTAGGTGAGAAAGAAGCGCAAGGAATTTATTCCAACCTAGCAATTATTACTCATTCACCAGCTGAATTTATCATTGATTTTACTAGAGTAGTTCCCGGAGTTCCAAAAGCTAAAGTGCAATCAAGGATTATAACCACACCTCAACATGCAAAAATGTTACTAAAAGCCCTCCAAGAAAATATTGATAAATTTGAAGCAAGATTTGGAGAAATTAAAATTGAAGGGCAAGCAAATCCCCAATTTGGATTTTCAAATGTCAACAAAGAGAAGGTCAATTAATAATTTGGCTTGATTTTTGTTTATTTGAAGCAAGACAGCGAAAGATTTTGAAAAATAGTTGCTTTTTGCACTTTTCATGATACTATTTCTAAAATTCTTTCGAGAAAAATTAAATAGGGGATAATTATGAAAGAAATCAGAAAAACTTACTTCTTTTTTATTCTGTTTTGCTTACTAGTCGTTGGACAACTATCTGCACAAGAAAAAGTTACAGCTACAATCAATGTATTTGAACCTTTACCTGAAGTACCCTTCGCTGCATTTTTAACAAATCCTTTTATTCAGGGTACTCCAAGGATTATGCAAATACAACTTTCACCTCATGGACAAGATGTAATTCTAATTGGTAATTTAACTTGGCGCAAACCTGGACAGAGTAATTTTGAACATTTCATGCAGTTTAAAACTAAACCTTTTAAATCTAGAGATTTCTATAACGATCAGATAAACTCTGATCCTGATATTCAAATTGATGATACAGATTATAATGATGATCTTGTTGAAGAGAATTTGAAATTAGGTAAACCTACTGGATTATATAAGCTATTTATTAAAGTTTATGACGTTAATATGCAATTACTAGATGAAGAAATAGTTGATCTAGGAATTGGAAAAGGAGGCTTTGTAAATCCATCACAAACACTTGAATTTATTCAACCATATCCGGGCAGCTATCACGATGCCGGTGGAGTATTATTAACATGGTCAGAAGTAATTGGGGTAACTGATTTTATCATCTTAGCAAATGAAAGAAAAAGCAAAGATGAGTCATTGGAAGAAGCCTTGAAAAAAGGAAATCCAATTGTCAATAATAAAAAAGTTGGTTTGAGAACCAGTGTAAATCTAAGAGAAGTACTTGATAGAGAATTAGTTCCTGGTCAAGAAATAGTTGCACAAGTAAGAGGCATAATTCCGAATCCAGGAGGAGAGAAAATTCTATACTCAGAGATTATAAATTTCTATATAACTGATCCGAACACAAATACTCAAGAAAATATCTTAGATAATTTGATTCTTCTTCTTGAAAAAGTGATAGATGATATTAAAAGTGATAGATCAAAAATTAATCCTGAAGAAAAAGAAGATGTAAATCGTTTTGTTGAAAGTTTAGAAGAATTGCTTGAAAAATTAAGAAGCGGGGAAATAACCTTTGATGAATTGTCCGTTACATTAGATTCTGGATTGACTTTAACTTATCCAGAATTCATACAACTATTAGAGAAATTAGTTCAGTATCCTAACTTAATTACAAACATAAATTTTGAGGAAAAATAGTGTTACATACAAACAGAAATAAAGTTATAAAGTCATCACTTCTAATAGCTGTACTTTTGTTGTTGCCTATTTTTATTGGAGCTGATGGAACTGAAGAGCAAACCCCAATTGGATTGGTTAAAAAAATTGTTAAGACTGTCACTCATAGAACAGATACAAGTTCAGATTGGGAATTAGCCAAAACTGGGATGCCGTTGAATAGCGGTGAACAAGTAAGAACTGGATTTAGGTCACTTGCTTTAGTCTTGTTCACTGATGGATCAGGGTTGCTTAGGGTAAGAGAGAATTCAATATTAAATATTTATGGAAAGGAAGAAAAAAAGAATCTTAATAAAAATACAGAGATTGAAAAAGGATTTGTTGGTTTTGAAATAAATAAGCAAGAGGCTGAGGAATTCAAATTTACTACTCCAACAGCAGTTGCAGCAATCAGGGGAACAGAAGGATTTATAGAAATTGGAAAGAATAATCTAACTATTGTTGCATGCTCTGAAGGTAAGATTGAAGTTGAATCGTTAATTGGTCTTAAAGATAGGATTTTTGTTGAGGCGGGTTTTGTAGCAATTCAACAGCAAAATGGTAAATTAAAATTAGAAAAGCTTACTGATGATATTTTAGAAAAATTAAAACACACTAAAAATTCCTCATTAGAAAAACTTCTTATTGAAACCAAAGAGGGAACAATTGAAGTAGAATATTATTCTGA
>JBDLIN010000235.1:0-6066 GCA_039714835.1 Bacteroidota bacterium
TAGTCCCTCCAAAAACTGCATCACCTGGAATTTGTGTTCGGAATAGTGATACCTCTTGTAATCCAATAAGATCAGGATCAGCAATAGCTACTTCCTCTGCTAATGCTATTGCTCTTTCTGGAAAATTTGTTTCTAGCAATGTTTGAAATGCTTGTGTAACCAATCCTGGGATTTCCGTTGGATCTTGTGCTGTATAAACAATATCAACATCTGTTCCGACATAAACATTACGAGTCATAACTGTGAGTTGCTGTCCAGTTTTGTCCATATTAGAGATGTTTGACGACTCCTGTTGAATTTCCGGTCCGACAGGAAATCTTTCAGTACAAGATAAGAACAAGAGTATCATTATAAATAATGATACGATTCGATTTAAGGGATTCATAACGCCTCCTTTAACTTATTATTGAATAAATGCTATTGTTAAAAATTACTTTTAAGAATAGCATATTGTTTTGAGTTCAATATAAAACCACACAAAAATAAACTTGTCACAGAATTGTCATAAAAAGGTCATTTTGTTGTAACTATTATTCATTGATCTAAAAACTTATTTAGATACCTTGGGAGAAGCCCAATAATGTGTGTAAGAGAAATTCCCATCTGTGAATCAGAATGTTTCTCTCAAGGGGGATTAGTTTTATAACTATAAAATATTATACGACAATAAAATGAGTTTGTCAAGAATTAATTAACCCTCATGAGATAGTCATTTTATTCAGATTTAATGAGCCGCAAGTTTTAAACAAAATATTCCCTCACTTAGTAATTCAAGCATCAAATCATTAAATTATCAATCAAAAATAAATCTGTTTACTTTGAAAAAAGAGACTACTACGAAAAATATATTTAGGCGGTTTAAGGATTCGATATATACTCGATCTATTAATCCATCAAATGATCGAGATCGTATTCAAGTTATATTCCAGAGTTTGATACTTCATCTACATCCTACCATGGTTCCCGAGAAATCCTTAAAATTATCTGTTACGTGGGGTCTTGGCGGTATGGCAGCGCTTTTATTTGTATTGCAAGCATTAACCGGAATTCTTCTTCGATTTGTTTATCAGCCTTTTCCAGGTAAAGCTTATGATTCAATCATCTATCTGCAAAATGATATTTTCTTTGGAGAATTAGTTAGAAATATACATCATTGGAGCGGGACTCTTCTAGTACTTATAGTTTTCTTACATCTACTCCGAACATATTTCACCGGGGCATATCATGATAGACGCCAATATAATTGGGTACTCGGGATCATACTTCTGCTCCTTGTTGTATTCTCAAATTTCACCGGATATCTTTTACCTTGGGATCAATTAGCATATTGGGCAATAACAGTCAGCACAAGTATGCTATCTTACATACCTTTAATAGGTGATAGTCTTGTGGAAATGGTACGCGGTGGTGGAGATGTTGGAGAAACAACTTTGCTCATTTTTTATAATTTTCATACCAGTATTTTACCAATTCTCATGATCATTATAATGAGTTTTCATTTCTGGAGAGTGAGGAAAGCTGGTGGTGTTGTATTTCCTAAAGAGTCAAATGAAACTGAAAATAAATTAATAACAACAATACCAAATTTGGTAGTTCGAGAATTTGTTGTGGCTTTATTGCTTATAGCTTTTATTCTATTATTATCAATTTTATTTAGTGCTCCTCTTTTAGAAAAAGCAAATCCGGCATTTAGTCCTAATCCGGCAAAAGCTCCATGGTACTTTGAGGGCATACAGGAATTAATGCTTCATTTTCACCCATTATTTGCATCAATTATTATCCCATTATTAATAATTCTAGTTTTAATATTTTTACCATATTTTCAGTACGATTCAAAGATCTCTGGCTCATGGTTTATTTCTGAAAAAGGGAAACAAACGAGTAAATTCTCTGCAATAATTGGAATCATTCTAACTCCATCATTGATTCTTATTGATGAATATTTTATGGATGTTAGTACAAATTTTGAAAACATTCCTCAAGAAATATCAAATGGATTATTCCCCTTCTTGATTATTATTTTGCTATTGTACTTCTATTATAAATTTATTAATAAAAAATTCAGAACTAATAAAACCGAGACAGTTCAATCTTTGTTTGTATTACTATTAACCGTTTTCATAATACTTACTTTAACAAGTATAATTTTCAGAGGAGAAGGAATGGCTTTAACCTTTCCTTGGTAGGTAGAATGACAAAAACAAAAAGAACAAATATCACAGAAAGAAATGATAAACCTCAATCGAGGAGAAGTTTTTTACATAATTTATGGATAGCACTTGGAGCTATTGCTGGATTAGAAATTTTTGGGATCTCAATCAATTTTCTTCTCCACAGTTCTAGAAACAATAATAAAGATACTTCTGCTTATGTCGTTGCTGGCAAAGTCGAAGATTTTAAACTGAATAGTGTAACTCCATTCAGAAGCGGCAAATATTATATAACTAGATTTAGTGATGGTGGTTTTGTTGCAATGTCATTGAAATGTACTCATCTTGGCTGCTCTGTGGGGTGGAATGAAGAAGAGAATAGATTTGTCTGCCCTTGCCATTCTTCATCTTTTGCAATGAATGGGAATGTTATAAGTCCCCCAGCACCAAGTGCTCTTGACTTGCTCCCAATGATTATTGAAAATGGTAATGTAAAAGTCAATCCTAAGAAGCCAATTAAGCGTAGAAGATTTTCCAATTCACAAGTAACTTATGTTGAGTCTTAGATGAATAAGAATTGGAAAAGAACCGGTTTATCTGCAGCAATAGTGATCATTCTTACGATTCCCTTTTATACATTAGTGCAATTCAATAAAAATGAATCAGAAAAGCCAAATGAAACAGCTGCTTTTATTGGCAAAGAAAGATGTATTGACTGCCATAAAGTTGAATATGATCTTTGGGAACAGTCTCATCATAAAAAAGCTATGGATATCGCAACCGATAGTTCTGTTTTGGGAGATTTTAATAACTCAACATTTGTCTCAGAAAATGGTAAAGAAACCACTTTCTATAGAAATGATGGTAAGTTTTTCGTGAATACAGAAGGTGATGGAGGTAAAATTCAAGATTTTGAAATCACTCACACTTTTGGTTATACACCACTGCAGCAATATCTAATACCATTTGAAAATGGGAAATATCAATGTCTTCCAATTGCTTGGGATACAGAAAATGAAAGGTGGTTTAGTCTATCAGACATGGTGTATCCAGATGAAATTCTTACTCCCACAAATTGGTTGTACTGGACAAACAGCAGCCAAAATTGGAACGGAATGTGTGCCGAGTGTCATTCTACTAATCTAAAAAAGAATTTTGATCCAGTATTAAAATCTTTTAATACAACTTTTTCTGAGATAAATGTAAGCTGTGAAGCATGTCATGGCCCAGGATCACAACACGAAGATTGGGCAAATCTGCCAGAAATGGCTCGTCCTACTGATAATAATACAGGACTGATAGTAAAAACAAGCAATATTACAAATAGAGAGTATGTTGAACTTTGTGCTCGATGTCATGCTCGTAGATCACAGTTTGATAATTTTGAACATGATAGGGATGATCTATTAGATTCTATGTTGCCTGAACTTATTAGTGAAAGCTATCATCCTGATGGACAGATATTAGAAGAAGATTATGTTTATGGTTCTTTTATTCAAAGTAAGATGTTTGACAATGATGTTCGATGTAATGATTGTCACGATGTCCATTCAGGTAAATTAAAATTTGATGGTAATGCACTGTGTGCACAATGTCACAGAGCAGATATTTATGATAACTACAACCATCACTTTCACAAGTATGAGTATGAAAAAGGAGACCCAATAAAATTAAAGGACAGAATTGTTGAAGTAGGTGAAGGGGCTCTCTGTATAAATTGTCATATGCCAGGTCAATATTATATGGGAATTGACTTTAGACGTGATCATAGTATTAGAATAACCCGCCCAGATCTAAGCATTCAATTAAATACTCCAAATGCTTGTAATCAATGCCATGAGGATAAATCAGCAAAGTGGTCTGATGATTATATCACAAAATGGTATGGTGAAAAACGGAAAGCTCACTTTGGAACTACAATTGCTGCTGCGAGAGAATCTAATCCTAATGCAGAGAAGAAACTAATTGAAATAGTTAATGATGAACTTTTTCCAATAACTGTAAGAGCTACAGCCATCTCACTAATGGATAGATATAATTCTGAAGCAGTCAAAGATATTATCAAATCTGCTCTTGATGATCCCGAACCTTTAATAAGAGAATCTGCAGTAAGAATCTATTCCAATAGCAATACTGAAGAATTCAGAAAAGATTTACTAAAACTGCTTAATGACCCCGTAAAAGCTGTTCGTGCAGAAGCTGCAATTAGGATTTCTGAACTACCAAAAAATGAGATACCAGATAAATATAAAGAAACTTTCAATAATGCTTTATTAGAATTCCAAGCAATGAATACTTACATGGCAGACTTCCCTTCCGGAAGAATGAATCTTGGGATAATGCAAACAAATCTTAATAATCTAGAAGAAGCTGCACTTCAATATGAAGAAGCTATTAAAATTGATTCTCTCTTCTTCCCGGCTAAGTTGAATCTTGCTATAACATACAATCAACAAGGGAGAAATGACGAAGCAGAAATTCTTCTTCGTGATCTTATTAACAATCACTCTGAGTTGGCAGATGCAAATTATTATTTGGGATTACTACTTGCTGAAAAGAAAGAGTATGTTGAAGCAATTCATTTTATGCAAAAAGCATCTCAATTAATACCTGAAAGAGCAAGAATAAATTATAATACTGGATTAATGCTCCAATATTTAGGACGTAATAAGGAAGCAGAAGCTGAATTTTTATATGCTTTAGATAAAGAATCTAACAATTTCGATTTTCTATATGCTCTTACCGATCATTATATTAAAACCAACAAAATTGACAAAGCAAAATATACAGCTGAAAAGCTAAAGCAATTATTCCCGGATAATCAGATGGGAGTTAATATCATCAATTACATCAACAATTTAAATGATCAATAGAAAGATGAGGCTCTTGTGAAATCATTTTTTATAAACAGTTTTACACTTACTTTATTAACATTACTAATTCTATCATCATGCTCAATTAAAAATGATGAAAAGATATTAATAGAACGAGCAGCAAAAATTCATTCAGGAGCCATAACCATTGATACACATTTAGATACTCCTATTCATCTTCAGAGAGATACTTCCTTTGCACTTGATCAAATGCATGATGGACAACAAAAGAGAAGCGGAAAAGTTGATTTTCCCCGTATGAAAGTTGGGGGTATTGACGCTGTATTTTTTATTGTCTGGACAGCACAAGGAGATAGAACTAATGAGGGGTACATTAAAGTTAAGGAAAAAGCTTTAAGTCTTTTTGATGTGATTGAAATTAATGTAAATAAATATCCTAATCTTGCTGAGTTGGCTTACACAACTAATGATGTAAACAGAATTACAAATGAAGGAAAACATGCAATCCTCATTGGTATGGAGAACGGATATCCTATTGGAAAAGATTTATCACTTGTAGAAAAATATTATGATCTCGGGACAAGATACATTACTCTAACCCATACAAAAGACAATGACATTTGCGACGCCTCCACTGATAAAAGTGAAGATGAAGGCTTAACTGAATTTGGGGCTGCAGTTATAGAAGAGATGAATCGACTTGGAATTATGGTTGATATTTCTCATATCTCTGATAAATCATTTTATGATATAATGGAAATCACGGAAGTACCTGTTATAGCTTCTCACAGTAGTGTACGTACTATTTGTGATCATCCGCGTAATATGACAGATGATATGCTAAAATCACTTGCAAATAATGGCGGCGTTATTCAAATCTCTCTCGTAAATGAATATGTTAAAACTCCCCCGCCAAATCCGCAAAGAGACTCTGCAATTGTTGAATTAAGGAAACGATTTTCTGATTACTCAAAACTAGATGAAAAACAGCGAGAAGAATTCCACAATGAAATTTCTAAATTGCAAAAGAATTTCCCTCAACCTCGTGCTACTATACAAGACGCGGTTGATCATATAGATCA
>JBDLIN010000236.1:0-6026 GCA_039714835.1 Bacteroidota bacterium
TGGATCGTATAATCTAAAGAGAGAAGGTGCTTTGAATCCGGTACCGTAAGTTGCTTTTAGTTTTGTTGAGGTGGATGAAATAAAATATGTTGGTGCGATTCTGTAAGTAATTTCACTTCCAAAAAGCTCATTGTCATCGTATCGAATACCTATCGTTCCGAACAGATTGTTAAAGGCACTAAATTGATCTTGAAGATATAGACTTGTAGTTCGTATAGATTTTTCTTCGAAGCTTCCAACAAACGGTCCCCATTCACTGTAATACTCAAAATCAGATTTTGCCTTTTCATCTTCTGATTCAATTCCAATTGTGAGGGTATTATTTTTAATAAATTTTAAGTTATTCTGCCAGAAAAATTTTGATCTATCACCAACAGAAATTATTTTAGATGATGTTGTTGGCCTGACTTCATCAATATCATCTTGAGAATCAGATTTTCTTGATAAATAAGAAACACCTAATCTCGTTTCCCAATTTTTGTTGAAGAAGTTACCATTTAATTGAGCATTGGCAACATGTTCTCTAATTTTATAAAAATAGTTAGGATCATCTCCATATTTATCCGATTGATCAAGGTCAGTTTTACCATCAATAAATCTATAAGTCAGATCAATATTAAGATTTTTAGTAAGATCTATTCCAAATCTTGATGAGATCGTTGTATTGGAATATCCGTCATTTTCAGTTGCGCCATGTTTTGTTGATATAGCTGAAATTCCATCAGTTTGAATTCTACCAGCAGAGATAGAATAATTTAAGAGACTCAGTTTTCCATTTAATCCTACACTTGCTTTATAGTAGTTATTAGAGCCGCCTTCTGCTAGTATTGATACATTTGAATTTTCAGCCCCTTGTTTAGTAATAATATTAATGATCCCTGCAATAGCATCAGATCCATATAATGTGCTCTGAGGTCCTCTAACAATTTCGATTCTGTCTATGTTATCTGTCATCAAGGTTGAAATGTCATAGCTGTTGCTGACACTGCTGGGATCGTTTACTTTTACACCATCAATCATGATCAGCAAATGTTCTGAATTTGCACCGCGCATAAAAATACTGGATAACCGTCCAGGACCACCCTGCTGCACAACACTTAATCCTTCTGCTATTTTTAGAACATCAATAACAGAATGGTCTTGCAGCTTTTCAAGCTCACTTGAAGTTATAAGTGTATAGGAACTAGCTATTTCAAGTGTTGACGTTTCTGTCTTTGTTGCAGATATTACAACGTCTTGAAGAGTAGTTTCCATCTCTTCAACTTGCGCATGAATTAGTGAATGAATTAAAAATAAAGAAACGAGAAATACTGTAATTTGTTTCATCAAAGTTACTCCTTATAATTTAGTAAAAGTGTAACTTCGAGGGTGAAATGATAAATAAAGAAGAGGGGAGTAGACCACCTCAATTTTACTAACCAAACCTAACCCGCGAAGGTTGATTAATTATGTATTTACGGCAGGTTTCCTGACTTAGGATTTCTTGCTGACACCTTCCCATTCCGATTCATCGGGACAGTGGTTTTTGTCAATAGAACTTTATCCTTTACAGTTGCGGGGCAGTACCGGATTTCAACCGGTTTCCCTATTATCCAACTTTTGGCACCGTAAATAATTTGTAAGAACTTATGCGAAGTTAAAAAATAATGTTTTAGATTCCTAAATATTTCAAAAGTATTTAATTTATTAAAAGACAATAGCACTCTGACTTGCCTTCTGCAAGCAGGTTTAACTGATGCAACTAATCTGTACAGATTATACTTGTAGAGCGACATTTATGTCGCTTCTGTGTGGGTTTCAAAGAGGCAGAACTGGTTTTAGTATTAGAAAATTAGTAAAACACAGCCAGCCAAACAGTTTTAGTTGATGTGTCAGTAAAAGCAACTCTATGTTTTTTATGTGCAGGTATTAAATGGTAATCTCCATCATTCAATTCAAGTTTAGAACCATCTTCAAATTCTAATACAGCATTACCTTGAAGGAGAATAACAAATTCATTTTGATCTTGATCGTACCAAAAGTTTAGAGGAGAACAGTGTCCATCAGATACAATTCTCTCAATCTTTACATTTTCAGATTGGGCAATAGTTTCAAAAAGCTCTTCAGGTAAGTATTGAGGAATATCTTTAAAAATATTATTACTTAAAATCATTGTAATTAGGGGCCTCTGAGAAATTATTTTTTTTTATTTCAGACCTATAAAAATTGGCGTTAATAAAATATTTGAGTGAAGTGTTAAGAAAGAAAATCTGCTTGAACCCAATGAAATTGGGTGAGTTATTTTCTTTTAACGAAATGAAAATATTTTTAGTCAGTTTTATCATCTATGTATTTCTTGTGTACCTATACCATCTGTTTTATAAAGAACATGTCTACTAAGATGGTAATTAAATTTATCTCTTATTATTTTCGCCATGGAGTGGTCCATGGCGACTATGTATATGTTTTACGACCTCAAATAAATTGTGTAAAGAAATTCACAAGTGAAGTGTTAAGCAAAAAATTGTTCGTTTATGGTTGATGACTATATTCAATTTTCTGCAAGCGTAACGCAGAGAATTTCAGCAATTTATTTTCAGTCTTGATCTTTTGCTTCTTTTCTATCAAGAGAAAAGAAGAGAGTTTATTGTTTTTTAATTTCTAATCTATCAGAATGAAGTGTCCTTTATTATACTAAGTTATGAGTTGAGAATTGATAAGTTTAATAGTCCACAACAACAATCCTTAATTCATCAGCTTTGTCTACTTCTTCAAGAACTTCAGTAATTTCAAAAATATCCATCCCATCTGAAATACTTTTTGTATACTTATCATACCCTGCTAATGTACGAAGAAGTGCAGCTCTCGGTATTTGCTGATTCCCAGTTGAAGCAGCAACTTTATTATTAAGAATTACTATCTTTATTGGCAATTCTCTTAGTGTTGCTTCAAGTAAACCAAGATGACCTGCAGCTATAAATCCAAAATCACCAATTAAAGCCCAGACATTACTATTCCCGGCTAAGAATGCTCCTATGGCTAATGGAATTGAACCGCCGATATAAGTGATTATATCAATAACTTCATAAGGGGGAAGAGCATAAGCACTAGACGAAGTTGTATCTCCAGTTACAATGTCGGCGGTAATATTTCTAAATACCTCGAAAAATGGTTGATATTTTAACGCTGAATTTTTTGTGTTTAATGGTAGTTCATCAGGTACGTTCGGTATTGGGGGAAACGGGATTGAACTATAATCCTCCTTGTATTTTCTTTTATTATAGACGCTATACTGGTATTCAGCAAATAGGGGATGAACAACATGTTTGAGGATATCTCTATTATAAACAAAGTTCTTGTGGAAATTCATCTTATCAAAGTCTATAGTATTTTTTATTTCATCGGCATCAACAATTAGTACATGTGGAAAATTCGTCTTCTCAGATTCATGAAAAGTATTTATTAGGTCATCGTAAATGATTTCAGTTTCTGCCTTTTTATAAGGGAATGCCATTCCTTTCAATAATTTTTCAATTTCAAGTACACTATCAGAGTGAGTCCCTTTCTTATCATCAAATATGATTGTTACAAAACCAGCAGTAATACTGGTATATAACGAATCTATAACGCTGTTTGCTGCTTTAGCAAAACCTTGGGCTTTTATTAGACAAGCTGCTCGTTTCCCTACAATACTAGCTCCATGAGCGATTGTATAGGCAACCTCCTCATGAAAAGAGATGGGGGAACGTTTAAAATTTATTGTATTATAACTTTGAAATGTTTCACTTGCACCATAACCCGGTACATGTGTTACAATGTCCACTCCTAAGTCTTTAAGTGCATGACCAATTGCATCAGCTACTGTTGCTTTCATTTTATAATTCCTTTAATTCTAAATATTAATTCTTAATTCCTTTTGAAAATTCCTTAAAATCATATCCAGTTGGATTTTGAAAAACTTTTAACTCAAACTGTGGAACAACAGCCATAATATGATCAAAAATATCTGATTGAATATCTTCATATTTAACCCAGTGAGTAGTATTAGCAAAGATATAGATCTCAATAGGTAATCCCTCCGGTCCTGGAGGCAGCTGTCTAACCAAAAATGTTAAATTATTATCAACATCACTTCTCTGATGAAGATAAGCTTTAAGATATTCTCTGAAAGTACCAACGTTGGTTAATCTTCGTCCATTAATTAATTCAGAATCACTAACCATGTTTTCAGTGTTATATTTACTAAGTTCATCTGATTTACTGTTTAAGTATTCTGAGATTAACTGGAATGATTTGAATTTCTGCATCATTTTATCATCAACGAATTTAATGCTAGAAACATCAATGTACACAGCGCGTTTTATTCTTCTGCCTCCAGTTTCAACCATTCCACGCCAATTCTTAAACGAATTCTGTATTAGTGCTACAGTAGGTACAACGGTTACCGTTTTGTCGAAATTGCGTACTTTAACTGTGTGGAGTGAAATATCCATGATGTCCCCGTCAACACCATATTGAGGTAGTTCAATCCAGTCACCAATCTTTACAAGATCATATGAAGCAATTTGGATACTAGCAATAAATGACATAATAGTATCTTTGAATATGAAAAGAAGGACTGCACTGATAGCACCTAATCCGGCGAACAATCCCCAAAAGTCCTGCCGGGTTATAATTCCAAATATTAGAATAATCCCAATTGTTGTAATTATAATCTTAATAACCTGTGAATAACTTTTTAATGGCCGATCTTTAAATTTTTCAAATTTTTGAATCAGTTCAACAAGAGAATCCAACATTCCATTAATTATAAATATTATAATCAGCGTTATTACCGCTTCAAGAATATTATTAATAGCTCCTTCAACCGATGGTTCAAAAATTTCGAATCGGTGAATTACAATAACGGGTATAATGTAGGATACTTTTCTTAAGAATTTTTCATTAAGCAGTATATCATCATACTCTGTTTTTGTTTTCTTAACAAACTTTTTAATGATTCTTATAACTATCATATGTGTGATCAAATAAACTATTGCACCTATGACTAGTACACCGATAACTTCTAAAGCTATTCCCAGTATTGGATTTTCAATCATCCATTCTTCTATTGAGGTTATTAATTCACTCATCGTCACCCATATTTTTGTTAGCGAGATTATTAATTTCATTTTCATTTAACCTGTAAACGGTCCATTCATCCATTGGTTTTGCACCTAGACTTTTATAAAATTCAATGGATGGTTCATTCCAATCCAATACGGACCATTCAAATCGGGTACAATCATTTTCTACTGCAATTATTGCCAATTGTTTTAATAACTTTTTCCCGATTCCATTTCCTCTCATTTCAGGGACAACATATAGATCTTCTAAATATAATCCACGTTTACCTTTAAATGTCGAGTAATTGAAAAAATAGAGAGCGAAAGCTACTGGTCTTTCATCTACATATGCAATAAGCGTTCCAGTATTTGATTTTGGATCAAAGAGAGTTTCCTTTAACAAATTTGAAGTTGTGGTCACTTCATCAGTCAGTTTTTCATATTCGGCAAGTTGACAGATAAAACTATATATTATCTCTGTATCTTCAATAGTCGCTTTTTTTATCTTGATATTTTTATTCATTTATAAATTAAATAATAATGTAAGCTTGGACTCAAAAGTTAATAAAAATTATTATTTCTAATTAGTATAATAAAATTTTATCAAAAAAATGGTTGAAAAAAGTATTAAGGTTAAATCATACTCCGCTTGGCTGGCAATAAGTATTATTTGGGGAACAACATACCTAGCTATAAGAATTGGTGTTTAACCGAGATTATGCAATAGAGTTAAAATAAAAAGTAATGAAACAAGCAATAGTAAGTTAAAATAAAAACTTGACTCGATTTGAATTTTATAAAGTGCAGATTTCAATTTGGAATTGAATAAAACTTACTTTATAATATTCTTTGTAACGCTTTTTCTTTTTTGTGTCCTTTGTGAAATCCATAGTGACCTTAGTGGTTATCTTTTTTACCACAGAGATCACTAGGTTTTTCACT
>JBDLIN010000237.1:0-5957 GCA_039714835.1 Bacteroidota bacterium
GTCACAAGTTTGTCCTGGCTCCAATCTCAATCCTATGATTGCTCATACAATACAAGCGACATACCTATCCATCATCTCATGTTTCCCGCAAATGAAACCTGAGACCAAAGCCGTCCAGCTTACCGAGGATGAAAAGGTGCTTATGAATATTCTGAAAGCCAACTCCCCCGTTGACCTGAATGAATTAAAAGACCAAACCGGGCTAAGCAACAAGAAGTGGGATAAAGCCATAAAAGGGCTAACAAAAAATAAACTTGCCAGGGTGGAAAAAACCGATGCAGGCTTGTTGGTTTCGCTGGTGTAAAGTATTCAGATAAATGGTTTTTATGAGCCTCAATCATCCGGTTGAGGCTTTTTTTGTCCCTTGAGTGTCACTTAATTAAACTCAGAGTTTGGTACAGCAAACAAATGCCAAATAGCAGCTAGTCTATCAATTCAATAGAATATATAGTAAGTAGCAAAATAGCTTGCTAGACCGGACGAATACTGCCATTTTCGTCATCCTACCAATCAACTTATTGAATGCAATATTCATTTTAAATTTTGTATCCCATTTTTTATAGCAATTCACTTTTAATGAAGGATACCATATGCCTTTAAAACTGGGACCACCTTTACGCGCGTATAAAAGGCTAAGACCACGATTGCCCAATCCCATTCACGGTGTAGGGGACAAGCAGATATTTGACTAGACCAAGTTTAGAGCTATTGGTTGGGCCACATCCTGGGCTTGTACGAAAAGGGGGGGGCTGCTATGCCGATCTTGTTGGGGGATTAAAAGGGCCAATGATGCTGTTTTGTCACGCTTGTGTCACTGATCAGGATTGGGGTTGGGGAAACCCGCTAATAGTGAAGAGACTATGTAATAATGTGTCATTTGTATTCAGAATGAAACATTGATTTACAGCCCTATTTGACTCATATACCTTAAGGTGGTAAATTGCAGATAGCAATCCCAAGCCCATGTCCAACAAACTATCCCAATTCTGGCAGGAGCTGAAACGAAGGAAGGTGATTTACTTCCTTATCGGATATGTAGCTGCCAGTTTTGCCATCATAGAGTTCTTCGATATCACAAAGGACACCTTTGCCATACCACAAAATACACTGAAGCTCCTTTATGTTCTAGCAGCCATTGGTTTACCAGTGGTGATCATCCTCCCCTGGATAATCAACCGGAAGAAAACGAAGGAAAGCGAGCAAGATCCTGCTCTCCAGGCCTCTCCGGAAAAGGAAGAGAAGAAACCCCTTCATAACCTTCCTGCACAGCTTACTTCATTTATTGGTCGTGAAAAGGAAATGCAGGTGGTCAAAGAGTTCATCACAGAACACCGTTTGGTTACGCTTACAGGTTCCGGTGGATGTGGGAAGACACGCCTGGCCATCGAACTGGCTACACAGCTTATTTCCGATTTCAAAGACGGTATCTGGTTTGTCGACCTGTCGCCTATCTCTGATGAGAATTTGGTGGTGAAAGAGATCATGGAGGTATTGAAGATCGCCGAAGTGGCCAACCAGACTTTTGAAGAGACCCTCATCGGGCGGATCAAAGAAAAGAATCTGCTTATCATTCTGGACAACTGCGAACATCTTTTAAAAGCCTCTGCTGATATTACTAGAAGCCTTATGCAATCTGTTCCTAATATAAAGGTTCTCGCCACAAGCAGGGAGGCTCTGGGTATGATTGGAGAAAAGGTCTGGAGAATTCCTTCGCTTACCTTGCTAGATCCCAAAGCCATAATCAATTTGGAAAGTGTAAAAGAATCAGAGGCTGTATTGCTCTTTAATGACCGGGCCAGATTGAATAATCCAGAGTTTGAACTGGAGATAGAGAATATTACAGAAGTCGTCACTATTTGTAACAAAGTGGATGGGATACCATTGGCTGTGGAATTAGTGGCAAGTCGTACACGGCATATGAATCCCAAAGTAATTCTGGAGCGTTTTGCAGACAGGTTAGATCAACTATCTTCAGCTGATTCAGGGAAATCAAAACGCCAGCAGACCCTGCAGTCTACCATTGAATGGAGCTATAATTTACTATCAGAGGAGGAAACAGCCCTTTTCAATCGCTTGAGTGTATTTATGGGTGGATTTGATCTCATGGCTGTTGAAGAAGTGTGTGTAAATGAACACCTGCCAAGAGAAAAAATCCTGGATCTTCTGTCTCATTTGGTAGACAGATCCATGATCCAGAGGGTTTACCAGCCAGATCAACAAATGAGGTATAGGTTATTGGAAACACTGCAAAGGTTTGCATCTAATATACTTGTTGAAAAGGGAGAAGCAGCTGAGACCCGAAAAAGACATATTGAATATTTTATCAGGATTGCCGAACAGGCATACGATGAGAGAATGACTTCACAGGCCAAGTGGGTGTATAAAATCCGGCTGGAGCACAATAACATGCTGGCAGCATTGGGTTGGGCGGAACTTCATGATCCAGATACGTTCTCGGTGCTTGCCGCCAATCTTTCATGGTATTGGGGCAGGAGCAATGATTATTCCATGGCTATAGAGATCCTCGAAAAAGTGATCACTTCAGAGATTGGCGACAGGGAAATAAGAGCCAGGCTTGATACCGGCTATGGATCGCTACTGGCAACAGCAGGGGACTTGCAGAAAGCCCTCAATCTATTAAAACATGGCTTATCCCTATGGCGGGAACTTGAAAATAAGAAAGAAGAAGCGCTTATACTGGCTGCACTATCAGATTTAGTCTATGGGATGGGAGACAATGAGGGTGGACTGAAATATGCGAACGAAGGTTATGCAGTGGCAATAGAGCTGAACGATCCGGGTGTTGAACTCTTTTGTATGACAATGGTATCGTACGGTTTTGTAGCTTTTAAAAATACCGAGGAAGCTCGTCCTATGTGCAGGAAAGTGTTGAAAATGGCGGAAGAACTTGAGAACCTCTATATGATATTCGTGGCACATCACATGTTGGGAGATTGTGAACTTATCGATGGTCTATATAATGAATCTGAAAGGGAATATGGAGAAGGCGTTAAGACAACACTCAAATCTGGTGACACAGCCTATACCTGTGTTGATATGTGCGGTGTAGCTATGTCTTTAGCCGGACAAGGACGCTACACAAAGGCATTGCGGATTAATGCAGCCGCCACTAGTAAAGCAAAATCCTTTGGTTCCTGGATACCTGAAGATATTCCCATTGTCTTCTGGCATGAACTGGTTATTCAACTCATCGCAGGGACCAGGGAGAAACTTGGTGAAGAATTAACACAAAAATATGAGGAAGAAGGCAGGTCCATGAGTTTTGAAGAGGCAGTGGAGTATGCACTGGATTTTGAAAAGGATTAGCTGGTAGCCAAATACCAGGCAGAACATGAACGGGTTCGGCAATGGCTGGAGGAGAATTAGTGTTTCGATCTGAACCCTACATTTACTCAGTAATTGTCCCAAGTTTGTCCCAGCAGCTCTCCCAACCCAATTTTATCTTAATCGCAACAAGAGACATGCGCATCCAACATCTCATGTTTCCCGCAAATGAAACCTGAGAAAAAAGCTCTGGAGCTAACGGATGATGAGAAGGCGGTTCTTAATCTTCTGAAAGCCAGCTCACCCTCCGACCTGAACGCTTTGAAAGAGCAGAGCGGGTTTAGCAACAAGAAGTGGGACAAGGCCATAAAAGGGCTGACCAAAAACAAACTTGCCAAAGTTGAAAAGACCGAAGAGGGATTGTTGGTTTCACTGGTATAAAGTACCAAATGTTACTGAAATAAGTTTTCTGTGAGCTTCAACCATCCGGTTGGGGCTTTTTTGTACCTTGTTTGTCTCCTGAAATCCTTTTTAGAATTCTATTTATTTTAGGGTTTATATCCAATTCGATTCCTGTTTTTAAAATCTGACAGGGCCTGATCTGCAGATTTAAGCTTCTTCAGGTAATTAAAAATGGCTTCAATCTTTTTATCATGATCATCGTATAGTCTTTCAATTTTCTCCAACTTTCTCAGGATGTCCTTGTTAGACAGAACATATGATCGCATTTTAGTGAACATTCTGATGATCTGAATATTGACCTTTATTGCCCTTTCACTGTTAAGAACAGTAGATAACTGAGCAACACCCTCCTCTGTAAAGGCAAATGGCTTATACCTTAAACCCATTCTATCTTCATTGGAGGTGCCAAATTGGCACCTCCAATTTTCAAATTCCTTATCATTCAGTTCAAACATAAAATCTTCAGGAAAACGAAGTTCATTTCTTCTGACTTGTCTTTTTAAATTTCTCGTCTCCACACCATACAATTCAGCCAGATCACGATCAAGCATTACCTTTTTTCCCCGAATAAAATAGATTTTGCTCATAATTGATTCATCAGGTATTATTGAATCTTTAATCTCCTTTGTCATAGATGTGAGTATTTACAGATAGTATTTACTACCTGTTAATGTGCCTTAACTTAAAAATATCGATATGTAATACTATTGTTTACCTAACGAAACCCCTGGAAGAGCTTTTGGATATGCCACATCCTGGGCTTGTGTGAAAATGGGTGTCGGCTATGCCGATCTAATATGAGACTAAATAGGGCTAATCAATTCGGTTTTGTCACGGCTGTGTCACTGATCAGGGTTGGGATTAAGGAAACAAGCTATAAGTGAATAGATTGAAGTATAATGTTTCATTTTTATCAAGAATGAAACACAGACTTCAGGGCCCATTTGACTCATATACCATAAGGTGGTAAATTGCAGTAAGCAACCCTAACACTATGCCTAACAGACTATCCCAATTCTGGCAAGAGCTTAAAAGAAGAAATGTTATCCGTGTGATTACAGTCTATGCAGGAGCTGCATTTGTGATCCTTGAGTTGACTGATATTGTAGCACCCTCCCTTGGGCTACCTGATTGGACTCTGAATTTTATCATAATCCTTCTTTGTGTGGGATTTATCATAGCAGTTATTATCTCGTGGATCTATGACGTACACCCTGAAGGAGGAATAGTAAAGACAGAACCTACTCATAAGTTCAAAGATGAGGACCAGCCAGCTACTTCAAAAAGTTGGAAGATTGCGACTTATGTGAGTGGGATTATCATCATCGGTCTATTAGTTCTTAACATATTTGGAATCCGTAAGAACGTAAAAATTGATGAATCCCTTGCGAAGTCAATTGCTGTCTTACCATTCCAGAATTTTAGCGAAGATCCTAACCAAGAATTCATGTGTCTGGGATTAATGAATGAGATTATCCACCACCTTTTTCAAATCGAATCATTTGATAAGGTAGCTTCTCTTACCTCGGTGATGACTTATAAAGAATCTGAATTGAACAGTACGGAGATTGCAGAGGAACTAAATGTTAACTACATATTAGAAGGTACTTATAAGAAAATAGGAGATCAACTGAAAGTGAGTGCACAGTTGATAGATCCAAAAAACGATAAACATATATGGCAAAATAATTATGATCGACCATATAAGAAGATTATCTCCATACAATCAGATATTGCATTACAGATTGCAAATCAGATTAATGTATTTATCACGAATCCTGAACAGCAAAGTATTAAAAAAGTCCCGACAACGAACCACGAAGCTTATGAATATATACAACAAGCAAAATATCTTCAATATCAATATACAAGTTTTGTAGACAGGGATCAACGGGATCAAATAGCTTCGCTGGCACATAAATCAATTGAAATGGATCCGGAGTATTCAGATGCATATGCAATGTTGGGATTTATTACTCTTTCTAACGGAATTTATTATGGTGACTCTGAAATGCATTCTGTTGTTGGGAGTGCTTTGAATTATTATAACAAAGCGTTGGATTTGGATGGTGAAAACGTAGCAGCCCTAAATGGTATGGGTCTGATAACGCAATGGGTAGAATGGGATTATATTAAAGCCGAGGAGTATTATCTAAAAACCATCGACAATCCATCAGTCAGGTGGAGTTTTACAGATGCATATCCGTATT
>JBDLIN010000238.1:0-5910 GCA_039714835.1 Bacteroidota bacterium
TGATCACCGTTTCTGGATTAAGCGGATTTGGATAGTTTTGCATTAGTACAAATTTCATTGGAATTTCACGAGTTAACTCATCGAATATCCCAGTAGTAGTATCAAAAGCAGCAGTAGCATAGCCGACACTTCCTGTTAGTGTCTTTCTCCCGCCGGTATACCACATCCTGCAAATGGAATTTACAGTATCAAGCATGACAGAAGGAATAGCAACATAATAATCATCCCAGCTTCCCGAATCTCCAACATCCAATACTGGATTATCAGCACATTTTGTCCAAGTAATCCCATCTGGTGAGGTGGCGTATCCTATACGCCATGTAAAATAACCGCCACCTCCACCAAAAAAATATTTTTTTTAGATAAATAGTAATAAAATCTCTATTTGATACTATGTTTTTCATACTCTTTTCTATAGTCTCTAGGAGAAACATTTTTTATTCCTAAAAATTTTCTATTAAAATTTGACAGATTTGAGAAACCAGAGTCGTAAGCTATTTGACTAATGGGTAAATCTGTCTCAATAAGCAATTTACATGCAGCTCCGATACGCAAATCAATTAGATAATCGGTAAATGATTTACCAGTTGTCCCCTTAAAAAAACGACAGAATGAGTTTGGGCTCATTGCTGCAATTTCAGCAACCTCATAGAGTATAATTTTTCTATTGAAATTTTCATTTAAATAACTACAAACTTTATCAATACGATTTATTTTCTTTTCTTCAGGAGATATTTTGAACAACTGTTTTGAAAGTTTTTGAACATCACTGGCTGAGGCAAGCAATTCAAGTATTTCCAAAATTAGAAGCATTTTCTTAATTGATTTTTCATCTTCTAACTGTAGTAACTTTTTCTTAATTATTTCTACTGTTCTTTTCCCAAATACTAAGCCATTTCTAGAATTTTCAAAAAGCACTTTCAAATCAACCATTTCAGGTAGGTTCGTGAATGTTTTACCTAAAAAATCTTCTCTGAATTGAATTACAAATATTTCTCCTCCAGTTCTACTGTACCATGTATGTGGTAAATAAGGACCCATCATTATTAAATCATCAGATTCAAATTGTTCAATACTATCACCAACATAGCGAGTACCATTACCTTGGGCAATTAATGTAATTTCATATTTACTATGATGATGCCATCGGAAATTCAAGGAATCTGATGTAAAATGTCTATAATAAAAGGAGCTACTACTGTCTTCTTGTGTATATTCAGTAAATGGTTTCATTTATATATTCTACTTTGAGAATAAAAATGTTAAAATAGTATCAGTATTTGATAATTGCAATGTAGTAAATATGATTGATTAAAGTAATATTAATATTGAAAAATTATGGAGATTTACCAACATGACCGGAAAAGAGTTAATATTCAAAGCATTTGAAAATAAGGAATTGGAAAGAACACCTTGGATACCTTATACCGGGATTCAAGTTGGGAGCTTATCTGAAATAACAGCAGATAAATTATTGCAGAGCAGTGAATTGCTTTTGGAAAATTTGTTAAAAGCTCATGAACTCTATGGCCCCGATGGTATGCCAGTAGTATTTGATCTACAGATTGAAGCGGAGATACTTGGTTGCGAACTTATGTGGGATGAAAAAGCTCCGCCATCAGTTAAAAGTCATCCACTCAGTGAGAGTAAAGAGATTAATTTGAAATTACCAGAAAAAAATGATGGTCGTTTACCTATAGTTTTGGATGTAATGGAAAAATTAAAAAAAGATGTTGGTGAGACTACAGCGCTTTATGGATTGGCTTGTGGACCTTTAACTCTAGCTTCTCATTTAAGAGGGATGGACTTATTCATGGACATGTATGAAGATCCTGAATTTGTTCAAAATCTCATTGATTTTAGTACGGATGTATTTATAAGAGTTGCTGATTATTATATTGAAGCCGGAATGGATATAATTGCAGCAGTTGATCCAATAGTATCACAAATATCTCCAGATTCATTTGTGGAATTTCTTCATAAACCTTACGCAAAAATATTTGAATATTTAAAAGAGAAAAATGTTTATAACGGCTTATTTGTATGTGGTGATGCAACTAAGAATTTGGAAGTAATGTGCAAGACAAAACCAGACAGTATTTCAATAGATGAGAATATTGATATAGTGGAAGCAAAAAAGATCACAGATTCATACAATGTTGTAATCTCAGGAAACATCCCATTAACAACTGTAATGTTGCTTGGAAATCAACAAGATAACCAACAGTTTACAATAGATTTGATTGAAAAATTGGGTGCAAAGAACTTTATACTTGCACCTGGTTGCGATATGCCTTATGATGTTCCTCAAGAAAATATTATTGGAATTGCTCAAGCAGTACAAGATCCTCATGCAACAAGAATTTTACTTAAAAACTATAAAAAAGAAGAAATTAATATTGAAGTTGCAATGCCGGACTACAATAATCTTGAAAAACCTCTAATTGAAGTCTATACTGTTGATTCAGCTACTTGTGCAGCTTGCGGATATATGGCAAAGGCAGCTTTTCAGATGAAAGATGTTTTTAGGGATAAAATTGATGTAGTTGAACATAAAATTACTGAGGTAGAAAATGTTGTACGTGTTGGAAATCTTGGTCTAAGAAATTTACCAACATTGTTAATAAATGGCGAACCAAAGTTCGTTTCAATTATTCCGAATAAAGTTGAACTTAAAACTGAAATTGAAAAATATCTATAAAGTAAATGGGTAGTAAACCAAAAATAATTTTAGTAACTGGTTTTCTTGGTTCAGGAAAAACAACACTAATTAATAGACTTATAGAATATTACCGAGATAAAAAAATTGGTTTAATAATTAATGATTTTGGTCAGATTTCCGTTGATGGGATGTTAGTTGAAAACATTATACACAACGCAGGTAAAGAAGAGTCAACAAATATATTTGAAATTACTAATGGGTCAATATTTTGTTCTTGCCTTAGTGCTGAGTTAGTTACTGCTCTGAAAGAGTTTGTAAATATCAATCCTGAAGTATTAATAATTGAAACTTCTGGTTTGTCTGATCCATCAACATTCAATAAAATTCTCGAAGAAAATAAACTTAATGAATATTATGAAGTTATCTCATCCATCTGTATTGTCGATCCAACAAAGACACCAAAATTAGCAACAAAAATTCTTGCAATAGAACGACAAATAAAAAGTTGTAACATTATTATAGTTAATAAGATTGATATTTGTGAAGAACATGAATATAGAAGTTCTTATCAACTTATCGAAGCAATAAATACAAAAGTAAAAATAATAGATACAAAATATGCTGAGTTTGATATTTCTAAGATCGAGGAAAAGTTTGAATACGAAATTAATCCGGTTACAGAAACATGTAACACAGTAAGTAGTCGTCCGGGAAGTATAGTCCTTAATCCACAAAATGCAACTAAGGAGTTTTTATTCAATCTGTACAATGAAATAAATTCAGAAATTTTTCGAATCAAAGGATTTCTCAAAATTGATGGTCAGAATTATTATATATATGATAATAATGATACATTACATATTGTGATTTTTGAGAAAGAAATAGAACAATATGGATTGTCAGTATTGCTTCCAGTAAATAAAATTAATACTGCAAAAGAAATATATGTTAACTTTAAGAATAATAACTAAAAGGAGATTTTAAAATGAGTGATCTATTAGAAAAATTATCTATTTGTATCGAAAGAGGTAAGGTTAATGAACAATCTCCATTTCCCCCAGATTTAAAGGGTGAACTTGGAGCAGATGAACTCACTAAACAAGCTCTTGATGAAGGAATTGCTCCGGAAGCGATTCTTAATGAGTCATTGATGATTGGGATGAGAAAAGTTGGTGATAAGTTCGAAGAAGGAAAGGCTTTTATTCCGGATATGCTAATTGCTGCAAAAGCAATGAATGCAGCGATGGCTCACTTAAAACCATTTTTTGAATCTGGTGAAGTTGAATTAAAAGGGGATTTTATTATTGGTACAGTTGCCGGTGATTTGCACGATATCGGTAAGAATATTGTTCGTATGGTTCTGACAGGTGGTGGATGGAACGTTATTGACTTGGGTACAGATGTGAAAGCAGATAAATTTGTTGAAACACTTCAGCAATACCCAAATGCTCACGTTGGAATGAGCGCCTTATTAACCACTACAATGATGCAAATGGAAACAACGACTAAAGCTATTAAAGAAGTTTCACCTAATACAAAAGTATATGTTGGTGGCGCACCCCTGTCACAAGATTTTAGTGATAAAATTGGAGCGGATGGATATTTCCCAGATCCAAATAAATTTATCAAACACTTGGCCGCTGTTGCTTAAAATTTTATTTTCAAAATAAGGCATTTATGAAGAACTATTCTAAACTAACGATCGCTAATCATGAAGAATTAGTGATGGGTATTAGTCCACATCCGGTTAGATGTGGGAATGATCTTACAATCGGGGATGGTAAAGTTTATCCTGAAATAAATTTTACTTTACCCACTATGTTGATAACCAAAGAAACATTTGGAGAAGTTAGGAAACATTATACTGAGATGATGTCTAACATTCTGGAAAGATCAAAACACTTGAACGTTCCAGGACTGGTAGTTGAGTTTGAACAACTACCTCCAATGACTGAAACTCCTGAATGGGGTGCTGAAATAACAGAGCTAATCAAAACTAAATTGAATAAGTTCTATGATGAAACAAATATACCCAATGCTCTTAGAGTTACAGTTTTAGATTTACGCGATGCTGATCACCCACCACTTTTAAGGAGTGGAGAACCAACTGAAAAAACACTAAAAGGATTTGAACTTTGTGCTCAAGCTGGAGCTGATATCTTATCTATAGAATCAGTGGGAGGTAAGGAAGTTCATGACCAGGCTTTGATGTATGGTGATTTATATGGGATGGTTGCAAGTCTGGGAATATTAGCACATAGAGATATGAGTTGGCTGTGGAATCAAATAACTGAAATTGCTAATAAGTATGATATTATCTCTGGTGGCGATAGTGCATGCGGATTTTCAAATACTGCTATGCAGCTTGCTGGACAAGGTATGTTACCAAGTGTTCTTGCTGCTTTAGATAGAGCGGCTAGTGCTCCACGAAGTCTTGCCGCTTTTGAGCAGGGTGCCGTTGGTCCATCAAAAGATTGTGCTTACGAAGGTCCGATTATTAAAGCCATTACTGGTTATCCGATAAGTATGGAAGGTAAGTCAGCATGTTGTGCACATTTTAGTCCCCTTGGTAATATTGCAGCAGCAACTGCTGATTTATGGAGCAACGAATCTGTACAAAATGTTAGACTCTTAAGTGGAAATGCACCGGAAGCTTTTATGGAATTGTTAACCTACGATTGTAGATTATATAACACAGCATTGGATGAAGGAAATGCACTAATGATGAGAAATATGCTTGTTAAAAGTGATATCCCTCATAGTGTAGAAGCACTGATGCTTGAGCCGAAAGTTGTTATCGAAATTGCTCAATCTATTGTGAAAAATAAAGGTGGATATAATCAGACTAAAGCTTCTGTGCAAACAGCTTTTACTGCCATAGAGAATGCTCTGCAGCAAAATGTTCTTAGTATATCTAATATTGAAAGAGAATGGATGGACAAACTAAAAAAAGCTATTGACGCAATGGCAGATTCTGAAGAAGAAGCTCTTGATTATCTAAAAACGATGTATGGTGATGTATTTAAACCTGAAGCTTATGGTTTATAGATTTTAATAAAAGATCCTAC
The DNA here is from genome assembly GCA_039714835.1 of Bacteroidota bacterium. GTDB lineage: Bacteria > Bacteroidota > Ignavibacteria > Ignavibacteriales > Melioribacteraceae > SZUA-22. Next base: position 5,731 of record JBDLIN010000238.1, read on the forward strand.
CTAAGCTGATATGAATTAACTGTTTTAGTTTATTCCAAAATAAAAAATGAAAAATAAAGAAAAAATAAAATTACGAATAGAACCACTAGGGAAAGAAATCCTTGTCAATAGTGGGACTCCTTTAAAAGATGTTATTTTTGAATACGGAGTTGAATTCCCTTGTGGAGGGGAAGGTTATTG
>JBDLIN010000239.1:0-5887 GCA_039714835.1 Bacteroidota bacterium
CGTTCACAAAATTACCGCAATGTTTTTGATCAATCAACAGGTTATATAAGACCTAAACATTCAGGAGGTCCATGGTATAAAGAGTTTACTCCAATCAAAAGTGCAGTAGGAAAAGAAGATAATTTTGGAACAAGAGATTATGTAGAAGGTAATGCATGGCAGTTTAGTTGGTTTGTTCCGCATGATTTGAATGGATTGATAGATATCATGGGGATTGATGAATTTAATAATCGATTAGAAAAAGGATTTGAAAAGTCACGTCCAAATTTTACTAGCGAGTTTGTAAACCATAGTAACCAGCCTAATATGCAGGCTCCTTGGCTTTTCAATTATTCCGGGAAACCCTGGCGCACACAGTATTGGGTCCGAGAAGTTTTAGACAATTATTATGGTACTGGTCCTGTTGACGGCTATCCAGGTGACGAGGATCAAGGACAAATGGGCGCATGGTATGTGATGAGTGCGATGGGTTTATTTCAAATGGATGGGGGAGCTTTAGTTGATCCGGTCTATGAAATTTCGTCTCCTATTTTTGAGAGAATAACAATCGAACTGAACCAAAATTATTATGAAGGGAAAGAATTTATTATTGAAGCAGAAAATGTCTCTTCTGAAAATAGATATATTCAATCAGTGACTTTAAATGGTAATGAATTAGACAAATTCTGGTTTAAGCATTCTGAGTTGATTAAAGGGGGAAAGCTTGTCTTGCAAATGGGCTCTGAACCAAATAAAGAATGGGCATCAGAGAGTGAACACCCACAAATAATGGATATCAATCCAATTGTGACTACGCCATATATAATTGATACTGAAAAAATGTTTCTTGAAGAAAAACTGGTTAAACTGGCTTGCGATACGAAAGGAGCTGAAATTTACTATACATTTGATAACTCGGAACCGGATAAGAATTCTCAATTATACAAAGAGCCTTTTTTGGTAAATAAAACAACAACTATTAAAATGAGGGCCTTCAGAGGAGAAAAACAGAGTTTGTCTTCATTAGCTTTAATCAAAAAGGTAAAAATGAGCAATCCGATTCATCCGGGAGAAGTTAAGCAAGGGCTTTCATACAAATACTACCATGGTTCTTTCCGCATGGTGAATGATTTTCTGAAACTATCTCCTACAAATACTGGGATTGTTTCTCATTTCTCAATTGACCAAAGAGAAAAGGAACAATATTTTGCCTTTGATTATGACGGTTATATTAATATCCCGAAAGACGGGTTGTACACATTCTACCTTGCAACAAACGATGGTGGACGCCTGTACATTGATGATTTTAACTTGATAAATAATGATGGCTTACATCCTCTAACGGAAGTGAAGAAAAGTGTAGCATTAAAATTTGGTCTCCATCCCATCTCAGTAAAATATTTCCAGGAAGGCGGGAGTAATGGTTTAGTTGTGTCATGGAAAGGACCAGGTTTTGAAAAACAAGAAGTTCCCTCATCTGTTTTGTTTCATTAAATGACAAATTGAGGAAATTAATATGTTAAACAATATAAGAATTTAAGAGTATTTTTAAGTAATTAACCATTAATTATTTTGAAAGGATAAATTATGAAAATCAAATACTTTATAGCATTAGTAATGATTATTGTTTTTGCTGGTTGTAATAAATCGGTAAAGGTTTTACAAGTACCAGGGAAAGACCAATTTTGTAAAATTAATATTAATGGAATCTCTGTACTTCCAAGTGGTCGTTATGCTACACCAGTTGGGCAATTTCTACGCATTACGCATGATCCTTATGGTATGGCGATCTCACCAAACGGTAATAAAGCAGTAACACTACATAATGGTGTGATTACAATTATTGACATTAATACTTTAAATTCTACTAGAGTTCCAAGTTATGATAAGAAAATAAGATCACCATTGGTAAAAGGTTCTTTTTTAGGTGTTGCATTTTCAACAGATTCAAAAAAAGTTTATTTAAGCGGTGGAGATAATGGAGCTATTATTATTTATGACATAGAAAAATTAGAAAAGCTAGATTCAATTAGTCTAAACGGAAGAGTTGATGGAGTGAATTATCAAGATAGTTTTACTTCTGACCTGTTATTAAATTATGATAAAAATGAATTGTTGGTTCTCGATAGAGGAAATTTCAGAATGGTTCGCATTAATCTGGCAGATGGAAAAATTACCTCTTCTACAAAAGTTGGTCGTCAACCTTTCGGTCTTGCACTTAGCCCAGATAAAAAGCAGGCCTTTGTGGCAAATGTAGGAGTTTATTCCTATCCATTAATTGAAGGAGCTACTCCGGAAAACTATGATTCTTTGAGGATCTCTCATCATCCTTATGGAGAAAACACGAAAGAATCTATCGAGGGTACTGTAGTAGAAGGAAGGAAAATACCCGGACTCGGTAGCCCTCGTCACCCAGATGCAATGAGTGTATTTACAATTGATTTAAACAAAAACACAGTGATTAGTAAATTTAAGACTGGTTACCAAATAGGTCAAACTGTAGAGGATGCGGAAGTCGTTGGAGGTGCAAGTCCTAATTCCATTGCGGTTGGTAAACAGTTTGCCTATGTAACAAATGCAACTAATGATAATATCTCAATCATTGATCATAAAAGTCAAAAGATTGTAGGTCATATCCCAATTCAAATTGATAAACGGATTGATAATTTACGTGGCTCGTTACCTTTCGGAATAACAATGAGCAAAGACGAAAAAACATTATATGTTGCACTTCTAGGATTCAATGCTGTTGCAGTAATTGATATACCAACCAAAACAACCAAGGGGCTTATTCCTTCTGGTTGGGGTCCAACCAGAGTTGAGCTTTCCAAAGATGAAAAAGAGATCTATATAATTAGTATTAGAGGTCTTGGTGCTGGACCAAATGGTGGAGAAGGGTTTGTAAGTCCAATACAAGGGCATTACGTTGGTGATATTCAATTAGGCAGTTTTCAAAAGGTAAGTATGCCATCGGATACAGAATTAGCAGGCTATACAAAACAAGTTATCGATAATACATTTATTGAAACAAGCGTTGTGGATGATGAGAAAAATCCTCTACCTCCATTGCCTGGATTACGTCAAAGTCCTATCAAACATGTGGTTTACATTACCAAAGAGAATAGGACCTATGATGAGGTTTTTGGTCAATTGAAAAATGCTGCCGGTGACAGTACCCTAGCCAGATATGGAGTAAATAATGAATATACTTTACCTGAAGAATATAGAAAGGATTTTCAAAACCTAAGAATTTCTCCCAACCATCATAAAGCTGCAAAACAATTTGCTTTTTCGGATAACTATTATTGTGATAGTGATGCCTCAGTACATGGACACCATTGGTTGGTGGGTGTAATCCCAAACGAGTGGGTGGAAGCTAATGCAAGTACAAGCAAAACTCCTATGCCTTTCTCTAAAGCAGAAGGACGACGATTTCCAAAAACAATTGGAAGTGTTGATCCGGAAGATTATGCAGAAATAGGTGGACTTTGGGAAGCGCTTGAACGACAAAATGTTGACTTTTATAATTTTGGTCAGGCTAATGAAAGTGGTCATGAAAGAGAAGAGTGGTATGATACTAATACTGGAGCTGCACATGGAGTAATGATACCAATGCAAAATGCACTATTCAAAAGAACCAGCCACAACTATGCTGGTTATAATATGAATATTCCTGATCAATACAGAATGGATCAATTTGAAACGGAGTTTACTAAAAAGTGGATTGAAGGAGAGGATGAAATGCCACCTTTAGTTACTATGATGATCCCAAACGACCATGGAGCCGGAATTCGTCCAGAGGATGGATACCCTTATCCACACTCTTTTATGGTTGATAATGATTTAGCTGTAGGTCGTGTCCTTCATTTTTTATCCAGGACAAAATATTGGAAAGACATGCTTATTATTATTACTGAAGATGATCCTCAAGGAGGTGTAGATCATATCGATGGCCATCGATCTATCCTAATGATGGTTGGTCCTTATGTTAAAAAAGGTTACGTTTCACATACCCATGCTAACTTTGGATCAATACTTAAAACTATATACAATATTTTGAATGTCCCCTATGTGAATCATTTTGATGTAACTGCTTCTTTGTTACAAGACTTTTTTACGGATAAACCGGATTTTACTCCTTACACATTGGAACGGCACGATAGTCGTGTATTTAATGCAGAATTGTCAATGAAAAAATATAATAAAACTATTAATTGGCGTAAGATTGAACAAGGTCCTCCAATGGATGATGAGGATGATGCTCGTGAAGATATGTATAAAAATTAAGATGTAGAATAAATATCATTTCAGAATTATAGGAGGCTTTGAATAACCTATATATATTGTCATGCTGTCCCGAAAGCTTTCGGGATCAGCATCTATATATCCAAATACATGTTAAATAAAAGATTCTGAAATAAATTCAGAATGACATAATCGGATTATTCAAAGCCTCCTTATAGTTTGTTAATCTATTTATTACAATTGAATTATAAATGGAAAACAAAAACTCAAAAACTGTATCTCGCAGAAAGTTTATTAATTCGCTAATTGCATCTGGTGTAGTTATTGGTGGAGTAAGTCTTTTTGGAAAACAGATATTTACTATTGGAAATAAAAATTCAATTCGTAGTTTTCATATAAGTTTACAAGCAGAAGCATGGTTGAAGAATCCAGAGCTTATAAGCATTATGAAAAATGCCGGTATTTCAGATGTATGGATGGGTTCTTACATACAAGGGAAATGGTATCATACACCCGAGGAATTAAGAAAATCTGCAGATTATTTAATATCAAAAGGATTTAAACCACATGTTTTGACTGTTCCACTAGGGCATCCGGGAAATGCTATTGATCCAACAGATAAATCTTGGTCTGAAAAAAAAGTAAATTGGAAAAATGCATCTGATTATGATGGGAGTTTATATTCAGGAACTTCCATTCATTCACCAGTTGTTGAAGATAATATTGAAGCACATAAGTTGCTTGCAGAACAAGGATTTGACATTCTATTCCTCGATGATGATTTCCGTCTTGGAAAATATCCTGGAAAAATTGGCGGATGTTTTTGTGATGATTGTAAAAATGAATTTTTGGAAAAATATGAGTACAGTTCAGATGATTGGAAAGTATTAATTGAATCAGTCGAAAACCGAAATCCTACTAAAGTTCTTCGTTCGTGGATTGAATATATCTGTGATAAAGAATATGATATGTTCGTTGCACTTCAAAAAGCTACGCCACAAATGGAAGTAGGAATTATGGTAATGTACTTTGGTGCTGAGAAATCTGGTATTGATCTATCTAAATATCAAGATGTACCCTTTAGAGTTGGGGAGATGATGTTTGGGGATAAAGACTTCGGAAGAGTAAAAGGAAAGACAGACGAATTATTTAGTGCCTTATTTCACATGAGATTTATAAAGCCTGAACTGGCTTATAGTGAATCGACCACTTATCCACAAGACGCACTATCTGCAAAAAACATGGCTGCAAAGCTAACAGTTTCACTATTCACGGATGTTCGCAACACAATGTTCATGAGTGGGTTACATCCTTTTCCCATTGAGTACTGGAAAATACTTGCTCCAGCAATGAAGAAGTCTGCTCAACTTCACGAAGAAATTGCTGGTCTTAAACCTAAGGGACCATTCAAACATTTTTGGGGATGGGATAGTAGACTCGTTGGAACTGACAAACCATTTAGTCTGTTTCTTGCTTCCGGTATCCCGTTCGAAGTTGTTGATGATGTTACTAAAGATGGCTGGATATTTCTCTCAAACGAAGATGCAAAATCAGTTGTTGATAATAGATTATCAGCAAAGAATAACAATTTAGTTGTGCGAAAAGAAGCAAAAGTTATGGGGAATAATTTTATTGAAATGGATGAAACACTGAATGATATTTT
>JBDLIN010000240.1:0-5870 GCA_039714835.1 Bacteroidota bacterium
GCACATTCTTTTACAACTTCCATGGTATTTTCATCATATTTAAACTCGAAATCTGAAGTCTGCATAAAATTTTTTAAAGATTTTGGAATAGAAAATTCACTTACTTCAATTACAGCTCTGGTATCTGGAAGATACCAGTTAATTTCTCCATCCTCCTCAGCCATTGGGAATGCACCTCTGGCATACATTGATATCATGAATTTTGGCTCTAATAGTTCTCTATTTCGCAATGTTTGATTCAAATCATTCATATATTAAATATAATTATTTAGATTAGTTGATCAGAATTTTTGAATTACAAATGAAAAAATCCTTTAACAAACAATCATTAATATACACATTATTAGCAGTTTTTTTCTGGTCGACTGTAGCAACTGCTTTCAAGTTGACTCTTGCGGGCATGAATTATGTCCAATTATTGTTTTATGCATCATTGACAAGCACTATTGTATTATTTTTAATTATATCCCTTTCTAACCAGGCTAGCTTCATTACGGTATTTACTAAAAATTCTATTAAGAAGAGTCTTCTGCTAGGTTTACTTAATCCATTTCTATATTATATGATTTTGTTTAAAGCATATTCTCTTTTGCCAGCTCAAGAGGCACAACCGCTCAATTATACTTGGCCAATCACCATTTCAATTCTTTCTGTTTTAGTTCTAAAGCAAAAAATAACTTCAACTTCTATTATCGGTTTATTGTCAGCTTTTATCGGTGTAGTAATAATTGCTACACGCGGGGATTTTACTTCACTTCAATTTGATAATGCTCTCGGTGTTTCATTGGCTTTAGGTTCTTCGATAGTTTGGGCTTTTTTTTGGATAATGAACCTGCTAGATCAAAGAAATAATGCAGAAAAATTATTTGGTGTTTTCTTTCTCGGTACTATTTATTCTGCCATCTACATTTTTTATTTCGACTCATTCAACTTAGGGAATTTGAATTATTTATTTGGTGCTGGATATATTGGAATATTTGAAATGGGTATTACATTTTTTCTTTGGAATAAAGGACTTGAGTTAAGTACAGATAGAATTAAAACTTCAACACTAGCTTATCTATCACCATTTTTATCTCTAATTTTTATAGCATTCATTTTGGAGGAGACTATTCGAGCATCTTCAGTGATTGGTTTGTTCTTTATTATCGGAGGGATTTTATATCAAAATTTAAAATTAAAGAAAGGAGAATGAATAATTACAAAACTACTTTATTTGATAATTCATTCGTGTCGTCACTCTTAATAGGGAAAAATTCTGATAAAATTTTTCCTACTTTATCAATAGTGGAAATTATTCCTTCTAAGAAATGACCAAGTTTTAATTCAGACTGCATTTCATCTCGTATGCCATCCCAAGTTTTCTGCTGAACTAAAGAATCGATTCCGGAATCTGCAATAATGTAAAATTGTCTACTCGCAAGAAGAATGTAGATCAATATTCCAGTTTTATCTCGTGTATTATCCATACCCAAACTATGGAATTCTTCTTCAGCTAACTCTTTGATATTCTTTTTCCTTTTGTAGAATGGAATTTTCTCTTTTACTGCCAAACGGATCTCCCCTGAAGTGATCTTCTCCATTTCCTTTATCTTTTCTGAGATCATCAGGAAATCATCATCATCAAAATAGTTATATAATAATTCGTTGGGCATCGCTTATGATAAATTTTCTAATGAATAAACTTAACTATAAAATTTGGGAACTGTTCACAAATTAATTCAAAAACACAAAACCAAAAACAAGTTTAAATGTTTTTCATAATAAGATTCTAACATTTCTCAACCCACCCCTAAATCCCCTCCCAAGAGGGGACTTTTTCCCCTTTTATTGATATGAAAAGATCGAAGATTACTTTTCATATCAATGTTCTTAAATTCAATTAGCATACAGTAAACTCAATTCTACTTTTTACTATATTTGTATGTTTTAATAATTTAATAGTTAGGGATTACATGGAATTGAAACTAAATAAATTGGAAAATTTTCACGGACGGAAAGGACCTTTATTATTTGTAGTGATGGATGGTGTGGGTTATGGTAGAATGGATGAATCGGATGCTGTTCATCTTGCAAACACACCAACTCTTGATAAACTTTTGGCTTCACCATTAAAAGCGAAATTAAAAGCCCATGGTCCAGCAGTTGGTTTGCCATCGAATGATGATATGGGAAACAGTGAAGTCGGTCATAATGCTATAGGTGCCGGAAGAGTATTCGACCAAGGTGCAAAATTAGTTAACAAAGCAATTGAGAATGGTTCTATTTTCGATTCAGTGAGTTGGGGAAAGGTAATGGACAGGTCGTATAGAGGTGGAACAGTTCATTTTATTGGTCTTCTTTCAGATGGGAATGTTCATTCACATATTGATCAACTTTTCACTATGGTCAAAGAATGTGCAAATAGAAAAGTGAGTAAACTCAGGCTTCACATTTTAATTGATGGCCGTGATGTTGCCGAAAAATCTGCACTTGAATATATTCATCCAACGGAAGAATTATTGAAATCAATTTCTGAAGAGACTGGATTTGATTATAGAATAGCTTCTGGTGGTGGAAGAATGATAACAACAATGGACCGTTATAATGCGGATTGGTCTATAGTTGAGCGGGGGTGGAAAGCTCATGTTCTTGGCGATGCACGTCAGTTTAAATCTGCTGAAGAAGCAATTCAAACAATGTATGATGAAGATCCAAGCATAATTGATCAATACCTTGAATCATTTGTGGTTGTGGATGATAATGACAAACCAGTCGGAACAATTAAAGACGGTGATGCAGTTATCTTCTTTAACTTCAGAGGTGACAGAGCTATTGAGCTTTCGCGAGCATTTGAAGAAGAGGACTTTAGTGAATTTGATCGTGTCAGAGTTCCTAATGTTTTCTATACTGGGATAATGGAATATGATGGTGACTTGCATATTCCTAAAAATTTTCTGGTTGAACCACCTGCAATTGATAGAACTCTTAATCAATATTTATGTGCTGAGGGAGAAACCTCATTCGCAGTTTCAGAGACGCAAAAATTCGGACATGTAACTTATTTTTGGAACGGGAATAAATCAGGTTACATCAACGAGGATCTTGAAAAATATATTGAAATTCCATCAGATAAAATTGAGTTTGACAAAGCTCCAAGAATGAAAGCTGATGAAATAACAGATGAGACTATTAAGTTATTGAAATCCGGTAAATATAAATTCGGTAGAATTAACTATCCCAATGGTGATATGGTTGGACATACAGGTAATATTGAAGCTTCAATTACAGCAGTTGAAGCGGTTGATGAGGGACTTGAAAAACTTCTTTCAGTTATTGATGAATTAAACGGTATAATGGTTGTTACTGCAGATCATGGGAACGCAGATGAAATGTTCACAATGAAAAAAGGTAAGCGAGAAGCAAAAACATCACATACTCTAAATCCGGTTCCATTTGTAATTTACGATCCGCAATTTAGTAATGAATATGAGATGACTGAAGTAGAGACACCTGGTTTAACAAACATTGCTGGCACAATATTGAACTTACTCGGTTATCAAAATGTTGAAGTTTATGACAAATCATTAATAAACATTAAGAATTAAAATAGTAAGAGAAGCAAAATGAAGAATAAATTTATTTTTTTGATGTTATTGACTTTAGCAATTTTATTTTTACAAAATTGTAAAGAATCAGCAATTACTAATACAGAAAAAGATATCTATTCTGACGATATCGCTGATATTACTTTTCTAAATAATTCTTTTTACTCTACGAATTATGATCTATCGTATAATTCTGGATCACAAGTAGCCTTATTACGATTTGAGAAAAATGAGGAAGAAGTATTCTTAGTTGATAATTTCAATTTAGGATTAAATGGGCAGAGATACTTAGCTATAACAAATGATGGTGAAAATCTCTTTTTGCAATCACGCAGTTCTTATATAATTTTCAAATATTCAGTTCTCGGTGAACGTATATATTTTAATACCGATTCATTATCAACGTTTTGGCAGCCAAGCGGAATTTGTTTTCTTGAGGAGAAAGACTCTCTATTATTGTTATACAGAAATATAAATTCACCAAAACAGTATAGAGCAAGAATTGTTGATAAAGCACATCCACAAAATAATAGTATGGATAAGACCTTTTCATTTGGATTTATTGATACTTTGAATTCTGGTATTTATGCTATTGATGATTTCAATTCATCATTATTTATGCTTGGGGTTGATACAATTAATAACGATCTATTAATCAGAACAGATTACAATTTCGAAGTTACTTCAATAGATACAATTCAAGATTCAACCGTTGTTGGATTGTGTTTTGAATCTAATAATCTATATCTAAGTTACGCTGATAAAAGAATAGAGAGATGGGGCACCTATTAATAATAAATTTAGTGAAATTCGTGGCAAATATATTCTCAAGTTTTGCACTTGTTTTTTTAATCAATTTGAAGATTATTATAATTCATTAATTTAAATATTGTAGTGGTCGCATCCGTCAACTGACGGATATGCGACTTCAACCGCGACAAAAGGGAATTTTTCAGTATTCTAAAATTTTGCACTTGTTTTTTTCAGTCAAATTGAAGATTTTTAACTTAAAAATGAGATATTAAAGGGTACAATGCTCAAAAAAAATCTATTATTACTAATCGTTCTATTACTTTCATTCAACTTTTCTTTTGGACAAACCGAAATAGCTAAATATGCTGGAGAGTTCTTAACTTTTGGTATTGGCGGGCGAGCATTAGGCATGGGAAGTGCTCAAGTTGCTGTTGTTGATGATATAACTGCCGGTTATTGGAATCCTGCGGGATTGGCAAGAATGAACTATCCTCAAGTTGCCTTGATGCATGATGAACAGTTTGGTGATCTCGTAAACTACAACTATGGCTCTGTTGCTTTACCGTATGGTAAGGATATGAGTTTTGGTTTAAGCGTAATTAGACTAAGTGTTGATGGAATTCCAGACACTCGAAATGCTCTAATTGACGGAAGAACCGGTTTAGTAATTGATGATATCAACAATCCTAATGCAAGGATTGACCCTGATAGAATTACAGAATTCAGTAATACCGATTGGGCATTTTATGGGACTTTTTCCAAAAAACAAAGTGATAAATTTTATTGGGGTGCAAATGTAAAAGTTATCAGCAGAAGCATTGCTGAATATTCTGCACTTGGAATTGGTTTTGATGTTGGTGCTCTTTACGAACCTGTTGATGATCTTTACTTGGGTGCAAATCTTATGGATATCACTACTACACTTATAGCATGGAGCGGTGGACGAAATGAGCTTATTTCACCAACAGCAAAAATTGGTGCTGCTTATGGTTTTGATTTATTTGGAGGAAAATTCTTACCAGCATTAGACCTTGATGTGAGATTTGAGAATAGACAATTTGCATCTACATTCAACGCTGGACCAGTAAGTTTTGACGTCCGAGCTGGTTTAGAATACAGCTTTAAAAATTTATTCATGATAAGAGCCGGTTATAATGATATCAAGCAATTTACGCTTGGTGCCGGTGTAAATTTACCTAAGCTCCGAATTGATTATTCATTTGCTCAATTCTCAGGTTCAGAAAATGATGTATTGACCAAGAAAGGAACACATAGAATCTCTTTAATTTTAACATTAGAAGAACCCAAATTCTTGCGTGAAGGGATGTAATGCCTTCAAATAAAATCTGGGTATTTTTAATTCTTGTTTTTTTAATATTTACATTCACTCACTGCACAAGTCGATATTCTCAAACTTCTACAAAGGAAATTCTTTCCAATGAATGGATTTCTGCTAAAACATCTCCAATTTCATTACAAATTCCAATTGACTGGCAAGAAATTGACGCAAATGATTCTACATTTATTGAT
>JBDLIN010000241.1:0-5844 GCA_039714835.1 Bacteroidota bacterium
AGATTTATTAACCAATACGATTAATAAAAATTAACCTGAAACTTCTTTCAAATATGAATAGATCGATCTTATATCGTTATCCATTAAATGCACTACTGACGCTTTGAATCCCAACGAAACAGGATCCCATTTAAGTCTCTTAGTAAAACTATTGTAATCTTCTTGATTTAACTGAGATAAGTAATTATAAACCACTTTATTTATGTCAAGCACATTTTCCTTCAGCAAATTTGCATTCTCAGTATCATCATCTTTAATCTTATCAGAAATCTCTTCACTTAATTTCATATTCTCTTGATTTTCATCTGTTAAAATCGATATTGATTTTTTAATTGGAATATTATTCGGATCAACTACTCCAGCAGACAGATGATACGTTGGTTCTAACTTTTCGTTTACTTCTTTCTCTGTTACTTCAGGATAATTTCCCAAAGTACGTATGTACTGAATAATAGCTACTCTATTCTCCGGAGGAATAAATTCATAAGCTGTCATTCCGGTTCCGGGAACACCATCATTCAACGATTTATAAATATCGTAGAAAGTCAGCCCATTCGTCCAACCTTCTGCGGAAGTAAAATCTCTTGGCTTTGGATTTAACGCAGCACTTGCGAGACCGTCCCCTAATCCTACATCACCATGACAAGATGAACAATTAACTTTATAGAGATCTTTTCCATTTTCAACAAATTCAGGAGTAGGATTTAGTATTAAGCTTGGATCCATAGCCGGTTTAATTCCGCCAACTTTTGTTTCAATCTCTCTTTCAATATTTAATGTATCTAATGCTGATCCAGGAACAGTATTGAAAGTAATGTTATCCAAATTATGCACATAGTAAATTCCTATTGCCAGAGCTATAACGAAGAAATAGATATAGACTAGTCCGAATAATCTAATTGGATTTTTAATAATAGATTTAAAATCTATTTCACTCTCAATTTTTCTCTTATCTTCCATAAATCTTCCTAATGAAAAAATCTATAATCTAAAATCAATTCCTCTCTGCAACTTTGGATCACCAATTGCAACAAGATTCGAATCTTTAGATTTTAAATTAAATACAGTAATTATAATTCCTATTGCTAAAATAATAAATCCAATTTCTATCCATCCAAAGAGAACGCCATCAGGGCTATGAGTTGGCATTACAATCCAGAAAAGATCAAAAATGTGTGCTAACACTATCCATACTGACATGATTTTTAATCTCTTTGGATCCATTTTGGATGGCTGTGACAGCAAAGCGAAATAAGGAACTGCAAAATGAACAACAATAAATAAGATGGAGACAATCATCCATGGTCCTTCCCACCTTTGGAGAAACCAATAAGTTTCCTCAGGTAAATTTGCATACCAAATTAGTAAGAATTGACTAAATGCTATGTAAGCCCAAAAATTAATAAATGCAAAGAGAAGTGCTCCTAAACTGTAATAATGATCTTTTCCAATCCCATTAACTAATAGACCCTTTTCATTGAGCCAAATAACGACAAAAGTTCCAACTGCAAGAGAAGCGATCACAGTTCCAGCAAAATAATAAACACCGAAAATTGTAGAAAACCAGTGAGGTTCTAAACTCATCATCCAGTCAATTGAGGAGAAAGTTATAGTGATTGCAAATACAGGCATAAAGATCGCTGCTATTTTCGCGTTTGTCTTGGTAGTTTTTTGATCTTTCGTACTATCTTGTTTCCTTGATTTACCTGTTAACAGCCAGTAAAATATATTCCATAATAGAAAATATGCTACTATCCTTATCGTGAAAAATGTCATATTCAAATAAGGAGCTTTGTGACTCAGAATTTCGTCAGTTGCTACTACATCAGCATGAGTCCAGTGAAATATATCGTGAGCATGAAAATAAACTGGAAGAGCAACGATTGGTAGTATCAATAATACCGAGGAAATTAGTTCAAACACTCTTCTGAAAGGAGTACTCCATACTGCCCCAGCTAAATGTTCCAAAGCGACTAAAAATAATGCTCCTAATCCAATGCTTGTTAAAAACTCAAGTAAAATAACATTATTAAATGCGCTTCTAACAGGATCGGAAAGATAAGCCAGAACTGATAAGACAATACCAATAACTAGTAAAACTATTCCCAATTTCCCGAAAACCGGTGGCAATTCTTTTTTGCTGTATTCAATTACTTTTTCGGATGAACTCATTTTAAGTCAGACTCCTTAGCATTTAAAGATCTTTGCAGTGCACGCATATATAAAATAACAGCCCATCGTTCTGCTCTATCTAATTGAGAAGAATATGATGGCATTACATTCTGACCATCCATTAGAACAGCATAAATTCTTCCGTCACTCCAATTGCGTACTTTCTCAGAGTGAAAACTTGGAGGATTCGGGAACTGTCCTTTTAATCTACTATCTCCTTCTCCAAAATATCCATGACATGGACTGCAGTATATATCAAATTTTTCTTTGCCTAATTCTAAATTTTCTTTTGTCACAGCTAAAGGATTCACCAAAGCTTCACCTGCTCCTTCAGGATCGCCACTAAATCTATAGGGTATATTACCTAATGCAACTGATCCTTTAACAGGAGTTCTCATTGAAAAACCATCTTCAAAAAATGTAGAAATTTCTTGCGGAATATATTTTTCTTGTTCACGCATCCAATTGAATGGAACCATGAACATTAATTTATTCAGCGTAAAGTATGTTGTACCTGAGACTGCGAGTCCAACAACAATGAGAAATGTTAAAAACTTTGGTTTTAAAACAGTGTTTTTGAAAGTAACTTCCTCATCATCCCAATAAACTGGTGATATTTCCTTTGCTCCAATTGAAGATAAAAACGATCTGACATAATCTTCATTAAATCTGGAATCAACAGCTTCGATACTTATGCCATATTTATCGGATGAAACACTTTTCATAAAATCAGTATCGTGTAAAGGATGACTTAAGTTAGGAAACTTAAAGAATACTGCTATCATTGCAACAACGGTACCAATGGATGCTGATAAAACTGTTATTTCGAATAAAACCGGTACCCAAGCTGGAAAAGAAAAGAATGGTTTACCACCAACAATTACAGGATAATCAATTGAGGTCATCCAATACATGAATATAAACATCGTAACCATCGCAGATAAACCAATAACCAAAGCTATATAAGGCAGTTTCGATGGTTTTAACTTCATTGCTGAATCCATACCGTGAACCGGGTATGGAGTATGCACATCATATTTTTCAAATCCCTCGGCTGAAACTTTTTCTGCAGCTTCAATTATTTCATCCGGTGTATCGAATAATCCTGTGTATCCGTATAGAATTTTTTCATTCATTATTAATGATCCTTATGAGTTGGTTGAGCGCCGTCAACCACAGCCTTTACTTCAGCAATAGAAACAACTGGCAAGGTTTTAGTAAACAATAATAAAAATGTAAAGAAAAATCCAAAACTACCTATCAACAATGAAAAATCTGTTATAGTCGGAGTAAAATATGCCCAACTTGACGGTAGATAATCTCTTGATAATGATGTAACAGTTATTACAAATCTTTCAAACCACATACCAACATTAACCAATACAGCGATAATGAACATAAATGGAATGCTTCTTCTCAATTTCTTTATCCAGAAGAATTGCGGGAACAGAACATTACATGAGAACATTATCCAATAAGCCCAGGCATATGGTCCAAAAGCTCTATTGATAAATGCAAAAGTTTCAGCTTGAACACCACTATACCATGCCATAAAGAATTCCATTGCATATGCATATCCAACAATCATTCCGGTAAGTAAGATGATCTTATTCATTTTTTCTAATGTATCAAGAGTAATAATATGTTCGTAATTAAATATTCTTCTTATAAAGATTAAAACATTCTGCACCATTGCGAATCCAGAAAATACTGCTCCAGCCACGAAATATGGAGGGAAAATAGTCGTATGCCATCCCGGCAGAACAGCAACCGCAAAATCAAAACTAACTATTGTGTGAACAGAAAGTACAAGAGGCGTTGCAAATCCAGCTAAGACTAAATAAACCATTTCGTAATGCTGCCAATGTCTATTTGATCCTCTCCATCCCAACGATGTAACAGAATAAATTATTTTCTTTAACTTGTTCTTTGTTCTATCTCTAAGAATTGCAAAATCCGGTATCAAGCCTACATACCAAAATATAAACGAGACTGTAAAATATGTTGATACAGCAAAAACATCCCACAATAGAGGCGAATTAAAATTAACCCACAAAGCATGCTGGTTAGGATAAGGAAACAGATAACCATCTAACCATGGTCTGCCAGTATGAATAGCAGGGAAAATACCTGCAGTCATAACAGCAAAGATCGTCATCCCCTCCGCAAATCTGGCAATACCATTTCTCCACTTTTGTCTCAATAAAAATAGTATGGCTGAAATCAAAGTACCGGCGTGACCAATACCAACCCAAAACACAAAGTTTACAATAGGCAATCCCCATCCCACTGGATTATTATTACCCCATAATCCGGTTCCATAGTAGAAGGAAGCTAACAATCCTACTGCTCCTATCATTAACATGGTTAATGTGATACTAAGAGCTATATAATATTTTTTATCAGGTTTAGTATCAAGAGGTTTCGATATAAGATCATCAATCGATCGGAGAGAAGGTTTTCCCTCAATAACTGAAAATTCTTTGGTATAATCTATAACACCGCTACTCACTATGCATCCTCCGAATGGGTATTTCTTAATTTTGCAACATAAGTTACGTTTGGTTTAACATTTAAATTCTGCAGTACTGCATATCCAAGATCATGCTTTCTGTATTGCGAAATTTTTGAATTTGGATCATTTGCATCACCAAAAACAATAGCATCGGCTGGACAAGCTTGCTGACAAGCAGTTACAACATTTTCACCATTAATTTCTCTTCCTTCACGAATTGCATTCTCTCTTTCCTCAGAGATCTTTTGAACGCAGAACGAGCATTTTTCCATTACACCTCGTGCTCTTACCGTCACTTCCGGATTGTAAACTAATGGAGTAACTTCATTTTCATAATAGCTGTCTTCAAAGTGATCTCTGAAATTAAAGAAGTTATATCTCCTCACTTTGTACGGACAATTATTTGCACAGTACCTTGTACCGACACATCTATTATATACCATTTGGTTTAATCCGTCAGGACTATGGTTCGTGGCATTTACCGGACAAACATTTTCACATGGAGCATTATCACAATGCTGACATAACATTGGCTGGTTACTGATGATTGGATCTTCCGGTGTGCCTGAATAATACCTATCTATTCTCATCCAATGCATCTCACGCCCAATAGCGACTTGATCTTTACCTACTACAGGAATATTATTTTCAACATCACATGATGCAACACAAGTAGAGCAGCTAACACACTTGTTCATATCAATTGCCATTGCCCACTTGTTCTCATTAAATTCATGATCGCTCGTTATACTGAATATCTCTTCGTCATGTTCGCGAGCAAATTTTGGATTTTTCTTATATTCATCTAATGTTGCTTCACGGATAATTCCCCTTTTCAAATGAAAATCTTTAACAAAATCTTCATCAAGCGGATGATGTTCTTGTGTTGAAACTAACTCATATTTGTCCCCGGTTTTTTCAACAGAAACGCCTGAGCTTATCCATCGAGATATATCACTATTTGAGTTTAAAAGATCATGAGCATTAACACCAACATCTTTCCCAGCATCTCCAACAACACTTCTACCATATCCTAATTCAACAGAAACGAGATCTGACGCAACACCAGGCTGCACCATTACAGGCAAATTAACTGATGTTTCACCAACCGTTACTTTGATCAGATCCCCTATCTCTAAATTCATCTCCTTTGCAGT
>JBDLIN010000242.1:0-5833 GCA_039714835.1 Bacteroidota bacterium
GCTGATGATTGGGAAAATGCTTCATTATCATTTGAGAAAATCGATAAGGAACATCCGCTTAAAACATTATGTGATGAAGTCGAGGATGAAAAATATTCAGTTACATTTGCCACACTAATTTCTTATATTTTGCCTGGTTCCGGTCAAATTTATACAGGGAATTATATCTCCGGGCTTCTATCTCTTGGATGGAATGTCCTATGGGGATATTTAACAATAAATGCTTTTATTACTGATAGAGTCCTTGAAGGGGCATTGATTGGCGGACTTCTATGGGCTCGGTTTTATCGAGGTAATATTCAAAATGCTGAAAAATTTGCTGTCGAAAAAAACAGAGATATTTCTAATAAGGCTTATAGATATTTGAAAAATAATTATAAAGGAATTAAACCTTGAACGTTTCAGAAGAAAAAATTAGAGAGATTACCTTAGCAGCGATCAAAGAATTGGGTGATAATGCCACTCAAGAAAATGTAAAAGAAGTGGTTGAACGTACTATCAAAAATTTGGGAGATACTATTCCTGATAGTCAAACAACCTCTGATCAAATTATTCTTACTTCATTTGGATTAAATCAACCAGGTGTAGTTGCAGCAATTACAACTGCTCTCAGCAAGGTGAATTGCGATATTAGTGATCTTAGCCAAAAATTAATGGGTGATTTTTTTACTATGATAATGATCGTTGATATTTCGAATTCAGATCTATCGCTAAGTGAAATTCAAAATGAAATGAAGATGATATCAGATAGTATGAATATCAAAATAATGCTGCAGCACGAAGAGATCTTTCGATCAATGCACAGAATATAGACATAGTAAGGTAAAGCAATGAATTATAATTTTGAAGAGATCCTTGAAACAATAAAAATGACGGAGATCGAGCACTTTGATATCCGAACGGTTACACTTGGGATTAGTCTGCGTGATTGCATAGATAGAAATGTTGAAGTCTCGAAACAGAAGATCTATGATAAAATTTTAAGATACGGATCAAACCATATTAAATTTGCTGAAGAAGTTGAAGCGAATTATGGAATATCAATTGCCAATAAGAGAGTTTCAATTACTCCCATTTCAATACCTTTTGACTCTTACAAGACAGAAGAATTTGTTGAGATCGCAAAAGTATTAGACAAGGCAGCTGGAGAGATAGGTGTTGACTATCTTGCAGGATTTTCAGCGCTTGTACAGAAAGGATTTACTAATGGTGAATTAGAGATGATCAACTCTATTCCATATGCATTGGCTGAAACAAAGAGAATTACTTCTAGTGTAAATGTTGCATCTACAAAAGCCGGAATTAACATGGATGCTGTAAATTTAATGGCTGAAAAAGTTAAACAAACAGCAGAACTTACAAAGGATAACGATTCAATCGGATGTGCAAAATTAGTTGTGTTTGCAAACATACCTGAGGATAATCCCTTTGTTGCTGGAGCATTTCATGGTGTGACTGAACATGAAGTGGTATTGAATGTTGGGATCAGTGGTCCTGGCGTTGTGTTGGATGCAATAAAAAGTGCTGGAAATGTTGATATGCAGCAGCTTGCAGAAACAATTAAGAAAACAGTATTTAAAACAACACGCGCTGGTGAACTGCTTGGAAGAAAAGTTGCAGAAAAGCACGGTATCCCATTTGGTATTATTGACATATCACTAGCTCCTACTCCAGCAGAAGGTGATAGCATTGGAGATATTTTAGTAGCAATGGGACTTGAAGATGTCGGTGCTCATGGAACTACTGCTGCGTTGGCGATGCTGAACGATGCAGTAAAAAAAGCTGGCTTAATGGCTAGTTCATCAGTTGGAGGAATGAGTGGTGCTTTCATCCCTGTTAGTGAAGATCAAGGTATGATAGATGCCGTTGAACGAGGAAATTTATCGATTGAGAAATTGGAAGCAATGACATCAGTCTGTTCAGTCGGTCTGGATATGATTGCAGTACCTGGTGATACTCCTGCATCGACTATTGCTGGGATTATTGCAGATGAATGCGCAATTGGAGTAATAAATGATAAAACAACATCTGTACGGATTATACCTGCACATGGTAAATCAGTTGGGGATTCAGTTGACTATGGCGGACTATTAGGATTAGCACCGATAATGGCTGTAAGAAATTTAAGCTCAGATAAATTTGTAAATCGTGGTGGTAGGATTCCTGCACCGATGAGAAGTTTAACAAATTAAAAAATAGTAATTAGGAGAATAAATATGGCAATGAGCAAAGGAATGAAAATTGGTTGTGGTGTTGGCGTGGTGCTTGTTATTATAGCTTTTATATTCATAAGCTGGATTGTTGGAGTATACAATAATCTTGTTACATTGGATGAGCAAGTCACTCAAGCGTGGAGTCAAGTAGAGAATCAATATCAAAGAAGAAATGACCTTATTCCTAATTTAGTTAATACTGTTAAGGGTGTTGCTGAGTTTGAAAAAGAAACATTTACACAAGTAACAGAAGCGAGAGCAAGAGTAAATCAGATTAACGTTTCTTCTGATATGCTGAACGATCCCCAAGCATTTCAACAATTTCAGGCTGCACAAGATAATCTGGGTAGTGCGCTCTCTCGTTTATTGGTAACGGTAGAAAAATATCCTGACCTTAAAGCAAATGAGAATTTCTTACAGCTACAAGCTCAATTGGAAGGAACAGAAAATAGAATTTCTGTTGAACGAAGAAAGTTCAATCAATCAGTTCAAGGTTATAATACCACGATTAGAAGATTTCCTGCTAATATTGTAGCAAACTTTTCTGGTTTTAATGAAAAACAATATTTCAAAGCAGTTGAAGGTTCTGATGTAGCACCTAAGGTAGAGTTTTAATAGAAAAAAAAGAAGTTAAATAAATATAAAATATTTTTTATAGGTTTAATAAACTGAGCAATGTCATTCCTGCCTGCGGCGGGCAGGCCGGAATCAATATGTTGGAGATTCCCGATTAAAATATTCGGGAATGACAGTTTCATTATTTGTAGAAAAAATATTATTAAAAGAAGGAATTAAAAGATTTGTTAACAATTTATAATAGCGTTCTCCGCGCTACTCTTGCGCCCCCTGCTTGTCGGCAGGCAAGTCTGCGTGAAACAAGAGTACTAATTTTGGCCATATTATTTTTGTCTTCTGTACTCTATTCTCAACCTCAAATTCCGCAATTAAACAAATATGCTAATGATCAGACGAATACTTTAAAGGATTCTCAACTTAAACAACTAAGCTCAGAATTGAAAAAGTTTGATGATAAAACTTCCAATCAAGTTGTTTTTCTGATGGTTAGAACCCTTGAAGATTATCCGATAGAAATGTACACTCAGGAAGTTGCCGAGCAGAATAAGATTGGTACAAAGGGTAATGACAATGGTGTATTATTTTGTGTTGTAAAAGATGATAGAAAAATGAGAATAGAGGTTGGCTATGGATTGGAGGGAGCATTACCTGATGCTTTAGCCAGTTCAATAATAAGAAATGAAATTGCACCATATTTTAAGCGTGATGATTACTACTCAGGTGTAGTTGCTGGTCTTAGTGCTATAGTTTCTGCAACAATGGGAGAATATACCAGGACTGATAGACGCGAACGAGATGATGATAGTGGAGGCTTTCCTTTTGGATATTTAATTTTCATAATCCTCATTTTAATATTTGGAAGAGGCAGAGGAGGCGGATTTGGAAGCTTCCTGCTTTTAAGTGCTCTTGGTGGAGCCAGTGGTGGCCATAGAAGCAGTGGTTTTGGCGGCGGCGGTGGATTCGGAGGCGGATTCAGCGGCGGCGGAGGCAGCTTTGGCGGCGGTGGAGCTAGTGGGGGCTGGTAATGTCTGATTTCATGAAAGGAGTCGATCTCTTTAATGATGGAGCTTATTTCGAAGCACATGATATTTTTGAAGATCTGTGGATGGAATCAGATCAAAATGATAAGGATTTATATCAAGGATTAGTTCAGATCTCTGTTGGATCTTATCATTTAATTAGTGGAAATTATTCCGGTGCCTTAAGTCAATATCAAAAAGGGATTAAAAAATTAGAGAATTATAGAACAACAGAAAAAAATATAAATTTAGAAAAATTTTTAATTGAATTTAAACCATTTATAGAGAAAATTATTATGTTTAATTCGAAAAAAATTTCTAATATTGAGATAACAAAAATTCCAACTATAGAAAAATATAAACACTAATTAAATCTTAGGAGTACTATCATGGCAATAATGATAACTGATGAATGCATCAATTGTGGAGCATGTGAACCTGAATGTCCTAACACAGCAATCTACGAAGGTGGAGTTGAATGGGAATTGGGAGATGTAACAGGTGGTGAAGGTGATGCTGCACCTTCTGGAGCAGAAGGATTCTTCTCTGATGAATTCTTTTATATCAATCCTGATAAATGTACCGAATGTAAAGGTTTCCACGATGAACCACAATGTGCAGCTGTTTGTCCAGTTGATTGCTGCGTTCCAAATCCAGATATTGTTGAAAGTGAAGAAGAATTATTAGCAAAAAAAGATAAGTTAGCTTAATAATTATTAGATTCACATTGTTTTTACATCTTTGGTTTTTCAACTATAAGATGATTTTAACCCAATCCTGATAAATCGGGATTGGGTTTTTGTTTTTCTTTAATTACTTTTTAGTTATGACAAATAAGAAAATCGGGAAATATGAGCTTCACACTGTAATAAGCGGGACATTAATGCTAGATGGCGGGGCAATGTATGGGGTTGTTCCAAAACCATTATGGGAGCGAAATAGTCCGGCTGACGAAAGAAACAGAATAAAATTATCTACTCGTCATCTTTTACTTGTGAGTGATGATAAAAAAATATTTATTGATACAGGATCTGGTAAAAATTGGGATGAAAAATTTAAACGGATCTATTCTGTGGATAATAGTATTCATAATATATTCCCCGGTATAGAAAAATATGGAGTGAAAAGAGAAGATATTACAGATGTAATTCTAACCCATCTTCATTTTGATCATATCGGTGGTGCAGTTTTGTTCGAAAATGATAAAATTCTTCCAGCATTTCCGAATGCGAAATATCATATCCAGAAGAAACAGTTTGAGTGGGGATTAAATCCAAGTGAACGAGATAAAGCAAGTTATTTTAAGGATCGATTCGTTCCACTTGCAGAGGAAGGTATATTAAACCAAGTTGATGGTGAGACAAATTTTGATGATAACATTGAATTGATGGTAATGGAAGGTCACACATTTGCACAGCAGATTGTTAAAATCTCAGATTCATCGAATACATTATTATATTGCGGTGATCTTATCCCACTGTCAAGTCATATTAATCCTCCTTTTATTATGGGATACGATCTACAACCCCTTGTTACTTTAGAAGAAAAGAAAAAGCTACTACCAAAAGCTGTTGATGAAGATTGGATTCTCTTCTTTGAACATGATCCTGATATTGCAGCTGCAAAAATCACAAGAACTGATAAGGGATTTGCAATTAAAGAAAGTTACAAGGAGATTTAGTGTCTGAGAAATTAGAAGGATTTGAAAAAGTATGCAGTGTTTCCGATCTACAAGAGAAGATTGGAAAAAGATTTATGATAAATGATGTTGATGTTGCTCTCTTCAAAGTTGATGGTGAGATTTATGCTTTAAACAATATTTGTCCTCATCAGCACGCATCAATAATATATGATGGATTTGTTGAAGAAGGTTGTGTTATTTGTCCGGCACATGGTTGGGAGTTTAATCTAAAAGATGGTAAAATGCACACAGGGGGAAGCGGTCTTGATTCCTACGAAGTAAAGATTATTGATGATGACATCTATGTAAAAGTATATGAAAGCAAAGTTAATTGGGATTTTTAG
>JBDLIN010000243.1:0-5771 GCA_039714835.1 Bacteroidota bacterium
GTACAGACTGGTGAAAATGAGATGTCAGTTTATATAAGCCGTAATAATACTCAGCCTACAAAACATGTAGCAAGATATAGTCTGCGGTTAGATGGCTTTGCTTCTGTAAAAGCCCCATATCATGGGGGAGAAATGATAACTAAACTATTGACCTTTACTGGGAATGAACTTGTTCTGAATTATTCAACATCAGCGGCGGGTTTTATTAAAGTTGAAATACTTGATGAAAACGGGAAAATATTACCAGGATTTGAATTGGAAAACTCGAAAGAAATTATTGGTGATAAAATAGAAAAGATAGTGACCTGGAATAGGAATCCAGACTTATTAAAATTGAATAATAAACCAATCAGACTTCGCTTTGTTATGAAAGATGCAGACTTGTTCAGTATAAAATTCAGATAGATAATTTTATCACCTAGATCAACAACAATACTTAGAATTGGTCCTTACTAATTATTAGTATCTCACAAAAAATTGAGAGAGATAAAACTATGAATACAACTGAAATTAAAGAAAAAATAGAGTCTGGTAAAAAAATATATGGGACAGCAATTGTTTCACTATCTGTAAAATGGATAGAAGTTATAAAGCAAATTAATCTTGATTTTGTTTTTCTAGATTCAGAACATATTCCAATGGGGCGAGAGACTCTTGCAACTTTGTCTACATTATACTCTGCGAATGGTATTGTCCCGATCGTTAGGATTCCTTCACCGGATCCTTATATTGCATGTACTACTCTTGATGGTGGAACATCAGCAATTCTTGCCCCATATATTGAAACTGTTGAACAAGTAAAACAATTAGTAGGTGCAGTAAAATATCGTCCATTAAAGGGGAAGAAACTTCAACAGATTTTAGATGGCAATGAACAGTTGGATGAAAAGTTGAAAAACTATATTGATGATAGGTGTAAAGAAAATCTTTTATTCCTCAATATTGAAAGTAAGCCTGCTGTGGATAATTTGCATGAATTACTTTCTGTTAATGGAATAGATGGTGTGATCATTGGTCCGCATGATTTGTCATGTAGTCTTGGGATTCCTGAAGAATATGATAATTCAGTATTTGAAAAGACGGTTGTAAAAATAATTGAGGAATCAAAAAAAAGAAATATTGCTGTTGGTATTCACCTATCTGAAGATCCAGAATATCAAATTAAATGGGGTAAATTGGGAATGGACATAATACTGCATAGTTCTGATATATCACTATTTAGTAAAAAACTGTACAGTGATATCAATAAGATTAAAGAAGGTTTAGAAAATTCTTTTGACAAAAGTGAAACTGAAAAATCATTTATCATATAGGTAATGTTATGAAGTTTTTTATAACAATTTTATTGTTACTTAGTTTATCTTTAATAGCTCAAATCAAAAGCAGCGATAGTTTTATTCAAGAAGTAGCAACAGTTTTTACTCCAAAGGATGGTTTACCTGAAGTTGAAGTTACTGAAATTAATTTTGATCAACATAATAATCCAATAGCAGTTACTGCTGAAGGTAATTACTTGTTTAATGGGAAAATCTGGAAATCATTTTCATATAAAATCAATTTGTCTGATAAAGACGATATTCCAGAAGAGATAAAATTTAAGGAACAAATTTTATCTTATATAAAGTTTAATAGTTCCGAATTAATTGGTTCTCAAAATGGTTTGTTTTCGAAAAGTGAAAGAAATAATAAATGGAAAGAAATTTTTCCTGCAGATAATAAGTATAGCTGGAAATTATCAAATGTAAATGTTCTGATTGTTGATTCAAAAAACAGACTTTGGTTTGGATCAAATGAAGGAGTAGGATTTCTTGAGAATGAAAAATGGCAGTTATTCACAGGAAAAGAAGGATTACCCTATAAAAATTTTACATGTATAGCTAAAGGGAAAAATGGGGAAGTTTGGTTTGGAACAGAGATTGGTGCAATAAAAGCTGATGGGCAGAAATTTTATTATCGTTTCAGCAGAAGATGGCTGCCTGATAATTATGTAAATGATATTGTAATCGATGATAACAATACCGTATGGATTGCAACGAAAAAGGGTGTTAGCAGAATTGAAAATATTGAAATGACATTTGAAGAAAAAGCCGATTATTTTACTTCTCAAGTTGAAGAACGACACAATAGAATGGGTTTTATTGCTCAGAATAAATTAACAACTAGATATGATATCGATTCATGGCAATTTGATATCTCTGATAATGATGGTATGTATACTGCAATGTACGGCGCTTCACAAGCCTTTCGATATGCAGTTACAGGTAGTATTGAAGTGAAAAGATTAGCAAAGAGAAGTTTTAATGCATGTAAATGGCTAGTTGATATCACTCACGAAAAAGGATTCCCAGCAAGAGTTATTATACCAATTGATTGGAGGGATCCGGTAAATGAACAATACAGTCACGAATACAATATTAGAAAGCAAAAAGAAGATCCGTTCTGGAAAGATATAACACCAAGATTTCCCAAAAGTAAGGATGGTAAATATCTATGGAAATGTGATACGAGTTCTGATGAACTAGCAGGCCACTATTTTTTCTATGCTATCTATTATGACCTTGTTGCAGATACCAAAGAAGAGAAAGCGCTTGTAGCAGAAGTTGTTGGCGATATAACAGATCATCTGATAAGGCACGGTTTTAAGTTAGTTGATCATGACGGGAAACCGACCAGATGGGCAAATTTTTCCCCAGAATTTTTCAATTCTATTTGGGGTTGGGATCAGCGAGGATTAAACTCAATGATGATGCTTTCATTCTTAAATGTAGCTTATCACGTAACTAGTGATCAGAAATATTTAGATACTGCCAAAATGTTGAGAGACAAATATCAATATCATATCAATGCTATGCAGTCAAAAATGTTCTTCCCACCGGAAGATGTTGTTCCATGGGATAATAACCTTTGCTTAATGAGCTTCTATGGTTTGCTTAATTATGAAAAAGATCCAGAGTTGATAATGATGTACAGAGAAAGTCTAGAAAATGCTTGGCTACATGTTAGCAAGCAGAAAAGTGCTTTTTGGAACACACTTTATGCAGCTCAAGCAATGAAGTTTAATAAGTTAGTTGATTCCGGAACTTATAATTCAGGTAAATATTTTTCAGAAGCAGGATCCTATTCTCAATTCACGGCAGAACAATTTTATAAAACAGATTATCAAGTTGATGATGTAATTGAAACCCTTGAAAGATTACCACTTGATCTTATAGGTTATGAAATGGATAACCGACATAGATTGGATGTTGTTTTTGATAATACACCAGGACAAATTGTACAGGATGGCTGGAGGCCAGTTAATCCTATTCGAACAGATAATACATTTGAGTTAGCTGCTGAACATAAAGGTAAGTTGGGATGGCGTGTCGATGGGAAAGCGTTATCCATTGATGAACGTTGTCATGTAAGATTGGACCGTGATGGATTTGTAATTTCATCAACAGAAGGTAATGGTTATACCGAACAAGAAGGAACAATTTATTTATTACCTTATTACATGGCTCGTTATCATGGAATAATAAAATAATTATTATAATCAATTAGGATTTATAAAATGCAAAAGTATTTACTTGCAGATACAGGTGTAAAAATTTCAAGGATTGCGTATGGCTGCATGGGAATAGGCGGTTCGTGGGATAGTACACCAATAACAAAAAAGTTAACATTAAAAGCGTTAGACTCTGTTTCAACAGCATTAGAGAATGGAATTACTCTTTTTGACCACGCGGATATTTATGCAAATGGCAAATCAGAACTTGTTTTTGGTGAAGTACTGAAAGAGATGAAAGGAATAAGGGAAAATATTATAATTCAATCGAAGTGTGGAATTCGTTTCCCTGGTGATCCAAATCCAAGATCACCAGGTAGATATGATTTTAGTTATGAGCATATAATAAATTCGGTTGATGGTTCATTAAGTCGCTTGGGTATCGAACAATTGGACATTCTGCTTCTTCACAGGCCAGATCCATTGATGGAGCCTGAAGAAGTTGCAAAAGCATTTGACGAACTTCACATAAAAGGTAAAGTTAGATATTTTGGAGTAAGTAATTTTAATTCAGGCCAAATGGCACTTTTGCAGAATAGTTTAGATCAGCCAATTACTATTAATCAGATTGAAATCAGTTTACTGCATCATCATGTAATCAATGATGGAATACTCGCAAATCAAATAAGTGGTAAATATGCAGCTACCACCGGTATTTTGGATTATTGCCGATTAAATAAAATTCTAGTACAGGCATGGTCTCCTGTTGCATTAGGTAAAATATTTAATCCACCACTTGATGCAGAGGAAAATGTAATTACCCTCGCAAAACAAATATCAACTTATGCAGAGAAAAAAGGGACATCGAAAGAAGCAATTGCACTTGCTTGGCTGTTAAAGCATCCGGCTAGAATTCAACCGGTTATTGGAACAACAAATCCGAAGAGAATAATAAATTCATGCATGGCTGATGAAATAACACTATCGCGTGAAGAATGGTACAAACTATTTACAATTGCGAGAGGAAATCCGGTTCCATAGATAGGAGATAATAATAGAAATAATCGAAACATAAAAAGAGTATGCAAATGAAAAACCACCCATCAAAACAAAATCAGGTAAATAACTCACGGCGCGATTTTATTAAGCGAGGAAGCATTGCTGCTATTGGCCTTTCACTATCTGTAAATAAACCATTTATATTTGCTGCATCTCCTAAAAAGCTTCGTATTGGTATTGTTGGCGGTCGTTTTGGGGCTTCATTTCAATTTCATGAGCATCCTGATTGCATTGTTGAAGCTGTTAGCGATTTGCGACCTGAACGACGTGAAAAATTAATGAATGTATATAATTGTTCAAAATCTTATAATTCTTTAGAGCATTTGGTTAAGGATAAAGAGATAGATGCTGTTGCTGTATTTACTGAGGGACCAAACCATGTAAAACACGTACTGGAATGTCTTAAACATGGCAAGCATGTACTCTGCGCTGTACCTGCCGTTTGGGGTACAGTGGAAGAAGCTGAAATATTATATGAAGCAGTGAAAAAATCTGGACTGATATATATGATGGCTGAGACAAGTTATTATCAGCAATTCACAATTTCAGCACGAAAATTTTACAAGGAAGGAAGATTTGGAGAAATATTTTATTGTGAATCCGAGTATCAACATGATGGACTGGAAAAACTCTATTATGAAAATGGCAAACGTACATGGCGATATGGTGTGGCTCCCATGCACTATCCAACACATTGCACAGCACATCAAATTAGTGTAACTGGTGAGCGATTACTTAAGGTTGCGTGTAATGGCTGGGGTGATAACGATCCAATCCTTAAGGATAATGCTTACAATAATCCTTTTTGGAATGAATCTGCAATGTTTACAACCGATCAGGGAAAAGCTTTTCGTGTAAATGTGTGGTGGAAAGGCGCTCATCTCGGATGCGAAAGAGCACAATGGCTCGGCGATAAAATGAGTTTTTATTCTTCCAATCCACTTGGCTTAAAGCCAACAATTGTACATGCGACTGATCAGTTGGGAAAAGATGATGCAGGGTTTATCAGAACTGATGGTAAGGTTCAGCAATATCAACAAATCAATTGGTGGGGGACGGATATACTACCAAAATCATTACGACACAACAGTGGTCATCATGGTGCTCATACATTTATTACCCATGAATTTGTTGATGCTTGTATCAATGGAAGAAAACCTACCGTTGATATCCATGAAGCGTTAGCATACACTGTCCCAGGTATTATTGCACATGAATCTGCATT
>JBDLIN010000244.1:0-5768 GCA_039714835.1 Bacteroidota bacterium
TACTTAAATATTTTTTTACTATTTTTATGTTGCTTTCATTCCATAGAATCATTTTAGGCATCAGAATCTTATGTATAAGATATAGTGCTAGGCAATATTTACATGCGACCAATCCAATCCTACAGAAGGGATACATTTCAGTATATTAAACTAAATATTTTTATTATCGAGGAGTAACATTATGAAAAGTAAAAGAATATCTTTTTTATTATCTACATTCATAATGTTTTTTTTGCTGA
The DNA here is from genome assembly GCA_039714835.1 of Bacteroidota bacterium. Taxonomy (GTDB): domain Bacteria; phylum Bacteroidota; class Ignavibacteria; order Ignavibacteriales; family Melioribacteraceae; genus SZUA-22. The sequence continues at coordinate 240 of JBDLIN010000244.1, forward strand.
ATAAAAGTTATGCTAATGACATGAATTGGTGGCAGGAAGCACGATTTGGTTTATTTATTCATTGGGGTTTGTATGCTGTACCGGCTGGTAATTGGAATGGTGAAACAAATCATGCTGAATGGATACGCACAACTGCTAAGATACCTATTGATACTTATGATAACTTCCGTGAACAATTTAACCCAGTTAAATTTAATGCAGACGAATGGGTGAAAACTGCAAAAGGTGCAGGCATGAAATATATTGTTATCACTTCCAAACATCACGATGGTTTTTGTCTATTTGATTCAAAGCATACTGATTTTGATGTTATGTCCACACCTTTTAAGAGAGATATAATGAAAGAACTTTCGGACGCTGCTCATAAGGAAGGCTTAAAAATCTGCTGGTATCATTCCATTATGGATTGGCATCATCCAGACTATGTACCTCGTCGTTCTTGGGAAAAGGAAGACCGTCCATCAGACAATGCAGATTTTGATCGTTACGTTTCTTATATGAAAAATCAGCTTAAAGAATTAGTTGAGAATTATGGTGACATAGGTGTCTTATGGTTTGATGGTGAATGGGAAGAAACATGGACTCATGAAGATGGAAAAGATCTTTATAAATATGTAAAAAGTTTACAGCCCAACATTATTATTAATAACCGTGTTGATAAAGGTCGATCGGGTATGGCTGGCTTAACTAGAGAAGGTGAATATCTTGGAGACTTTGGCACACCTGAACAAGAGATTCCTCCAACGGGATTACCAGGAGTTGATTGGGAAACATGCATGACAATGAACGATCACTGGGGGTTTAATAAAAATGACAATAATTGGAAGTCCTCAAAAGAACTGATACATAAGTTAGCAGATATTGCTTCCAAGGGAGGTAATTTTCTATTAAATGTCGGTCCAACATCCGAGGGTGTTTTTCCACCGGAAAGTAAAAAACGTCTTTATGATATGGGACAATGGATGAAAATTAATGGTGAATCGATTTATGGTACAAAAGCTAGCCCGTTTGATAAATTGGACTGGGGACGCTGTACCCAAAAATCCATTGACGGAGATACAAAGCTTTATTTTCATATTTTTGATTGGCCTCAGAATGGAAAACTTACAATACAAGGGATAATCAATGAAGTGAAAAATGCTTATATACTAAGCAATCCTTCTTATGAAATACAATATATCCGCAATGACGTTGATGTAAATATTTCATTACCTAAGAAAGCACCAGATAAAATTAATTCTGTAATTGTGTTAGAAATTGAAGGGACACCAGAAATTGTTCATACTCCTCAAATAAAAGCGAATCAAGAAATTTTCATCGATACCCTGATTATAGAATTAGAGATAAACAATCGAAATAGTGAAATACATTATATACTTGATGGTTCAATTCCAGATTCAGAATCACCTATTTATAAACGACCTATTTTACTCACAGAAACGACAGTTGTAAAAGCTTGCGCTTTCAGAGATGGTAAGAGAATTAGTCCTTATGCAATACAATCCTTCAATAGAGATTATAATGCTGATAGAAAATCAAATGGATTAAAATATTCCTATTACGAAGGGAATTGGGGAAAAATACCCGATTTCGAAAATCTAAATCCCATAAAAGAAGGAAAAACATTTCAAATAACTTTAAATAATATTTCTACGAAAGAGGAATACTTTGGAATTCTATTTAATGGGGTTATCAAAATATTTGAAGAAGGAGATTATACTTTTTTCTTAAGTTCTAATGACGGTAGCCAACTTTATATTGATGATAAACTAGTGATTGATAATGATGGTCTGCATGGAACAATTGAAAAACATGAAAAAATAAAGTTATCAACTGGTAAGCATAAACTTAAAGTCTCCTATTTTCAAGCTGGTGGTAAATCAATTCTAGAATTACTAATGAGTGGACCAGACAGTATAAAAAAGCAAATTCCGGTGTCAATGCTTTTTCCTGTTAAGTGATTACATTGCTGCAACGATACGGGTACGGTTAAGCTTATGAGTTATTCGGTTACTAAGTGGACTGTGACAGCATATTTGAATAAATTGCTTGTCACCATCCAGAAAATTTAATTTTCACCAACGGAATGGTTATCGATTCGGGACAAACTGTTGACAGTAAACTATGGAAGGAGGGTTCCATGAGAAAGATAATATCACACATCTTAATTTTTATCCTTGGAGGATTGATGCTGAATTGTACATTAACACCAAAGGAGAAGGAAGTGATGCCGGTAAATTTACAATGCGATCAAGTACAGAATCCTTTAGCTATTAATAACACAGCTCCAAGACTAAGCTGGACCCTTCCATTATTTGAAGAAACACAAAAACAGCTAGCTTACCATATAATTGTTTCCAGTTCAGTAGAAGATATAAATAAGAATATAGGCGACTTATGGGATAGCGGAAAAATTAATGGAGGTCAGTCTCAGCATATAAAATATGATGGAATCGCTCTACATTCAAAGCAGCAAGCATATTGGAAAGTCCGTATTTGGAACCAGAATGATCAGCCAACAGAATGGAGCGAAACAAGTAAATGGAGTATCGGACTTTTAGAAAAGGAAGATTGGGAGGCCAATTGGATTGCAATATCAGAGGACAAGAAACCAGATTTACCAGAGACCGATCCTGCGCCATATTTTCGAAAAGAATTTAGAATAAGTAAACCGATAAAGTCGGCAACTGTATTTGTCAGTGGTTTGGGTTATTATGAGCTCTATCTAAATGGTGAAAAGGTTGGAAATTACGCATTAGCACCTGCCCCTACAAATTTCGACAAACGTAATATGCGCCATCTTCTTTATAAATATAATGATCGTTCATCTACTCGCGTTTTATATAATACTTTTAATGTATCCAAGATGCTAAAACAAGACGAAAATGCTCTCGGTATAATCCTTGGGAATGGATGGTATAACCAACGAGATCGTCGCGAAGAGGGATGGATGTGGTATAACACACCAAGACTTATTCTACAAATGGAAATTGAGTATAGTGATGGAACATCGGAAAAAGTAATTAGTGATAACGGATGGAAAGTATCAACTGGTGCCCTTCTGCACGATGGTATATTTACCGGAGAGGTTTACGATGCTAGATTAGAACATGTTGGCTGGAATAGCCCAGGTTTTAATGATTCACTATGGCAACATTCAAAAATAGTACGACCACCTACGGGAAAACTGCAAGCACAATTAACACCATCGGACAAGGTTGTTAGGAATATCAAACCGAAATCTAAAACAGCAATAAGCAATAACAACTATTCATATGACTTTGGTGAAATGTTTTCAGGTTGGGTAAAAATTAAAATAAAGGGTAAAAATGGTACACGCATTTCTCTTCGCTATTTTGAAGAGATGGGTGGCGACTATAGGCAAAAGGATATCTACATTTTAAATGGTAATGGAATTGAGGAATATGAACCTCGTTTTACTTGGCATGCATTTCGTCGTGTGGAGATAAGTGGCATATCGGAATCAACAACTTTGATCGATGTAACAGGTCGAGTAGTGCACACAGATGTAGATTCAGTTGGATTTTTTAAATCTTCCAACGAACTCTTTAATAAAACTTATAAAAATTATATCCGAACGCAACTAGGAAATTATCATGGTAGTTTCAGCAGTGACTGCCCTCATAGAGAAAGACTTGGATATACTGGTGATGGTCAACTTCTGGTAGAATCATCTATTTTTAATTTTGATATGTCCCGGTTCTACCGTAAATGGCTTAACGACATGGCTGATGTACAAGATAGTGTAACAGGTTTTGTACCCCATACTGCACCATTCGGTGGTGGGGGCGGTGGACCAGCTTGGGGCTCTTCATATGTGATCGTTCCCTGGTATTACTATATTTATTACGGTGATACGGAAGTATTGGAAAAACATTATTCTGGAATGAAACATTGGATAAAATATCTTGGAACTCGGACTGATCAAAACGGTCTCGTTGTAAGAGAAGAACCTGGAGCCTGGTGCTTGGGAGATTGGGCAGCACCAGGAAAAGATGAAGTTCCCCCACCGTTTGTAAACACATGCTACTACTTTTATGTAACTGATATTATGTCAAAAACTGCTGCAGTTTTAGGTAAAGAGAATGATAAGATATTTTATTCTGATCTTGCAAAAGAGATAAAAAATAATATTAATGAGACTTATTATGATAAAGAGAAAAAACTATATTGGCAAAACCGTCAGGGTGCAAATGCATTCCCATTAGCTTTTGGGATTGTACCAGAAAAAGATATTAATCCTGTACTCGAAAATCTTGTTGACAACATTTTACATAATAAGGGACATTTTGACAGTGGTATTTTAGCAACACCCCTTATACTCGATGTTCTAAGTAAATTTGGACGCGAAGATATAGCCTTTACACTGATGAACCAGAGGGATTACCCTGGATATGGATACGTTCTGGAGAAGAATACCACAACATTATGGGAATATTGGGATGGAAAGCTTTCGCATAGTCACCCCATGTATGGAAGTGTGATCCGCTGGTTTTTTAAGGAACTTGCCGGTATTAATCCTGATCCTGAAAATCCAGGATTTAAACATATCATAATAAAGCCATTGGTTAGCGGGGATCTAACTCATGTTTCCGCCGGATACCGGTCAATTTATGGTCAAATTAAGAGTCATTGGCAGATAAAAGATAACAGCTTACATTTAGATGTTGAAATTCCATCCAATACATCGGCCACGGTTTTTGTCCCGGTAATTGGGGGAAATTTTGTAAAAATTAAGACTAAATCTGAATGGGGAAAAGCTGAACATATTAAGAGTGAGGGAGCGAGTACGATATACACTATCAGCCCGGGAAAATATGAGTTCGTTTCTAAAAATATCAACGGCATAATCAAACCGGTACACGTATCAACTCCGCAAATTACCCCGTATGATACGCTCTTTCATAAACCGCAGAAAGCAAATATTTATATTGAGTCCGCTACCACCGGTGCAGAGATTTATTATACTCTTGACGGAAGCAAACCCGATCAGAAGTCAATAAAATATCAAGGACCTTTTGAATTGGATAAAAACACAGTTGTAAAAGCTAATGCATATAAAGATGGATATATTTCAAGTTTTGTAAAAAGCATAAAAGTAAATTTTATCGATCCGAAAATTAACGGTATTGAGTATGCAGTATATGAAGGAATGTGGGATAAGAAACCGGATCTTGATAAATTAAAACTAGTATCAAGCGGAAAAGTCTATCAATTCCATGTAAAAAATATAAAAAAGCGTGATGATCATATAGCTATTATCTTTAAGAGCATTCTTGAAATTGATCAAGATGGAGATTACATTTTTTACTCTTCAGCCAATGATGGTAGTCTCCTTTATCTTGATGATAAGGTCGTTGTTGATAATGCAGGTTATTTTGGAAATAAAACGGACAATGGAAAAATTTATTTACAGAAAGGTCGCCATTTAATTAAAGTTCTCTATTTTGAAAATACGGGTTCTGAATCTATTAATGTTGATATTGAAGGACCGAATTTAGTAAAACA
>JBDLIN010000245.1:0-5741 GCA_039714835.1 Bacteroidota bacterium
TTAAAGGTATTCTTTGGATATTTAACTTCACCTACGACCTCACCTTTGGTATTAGTAATAAGCGCCTTTTTATATGAGCTGAAATCCACACGCCATTTAAAATGAAGAAATTCCTTGCCATCCTCACGGAATACATCGGCATAAAGCACCTGATAAGGCCTTTGGGCAATTGTTTGTGTTGATAATAATAGAACTATTGCAAGTATTGAATTTATTAATTTCTTCATGCTAGATGAGAACCTTTATATGATCTCTATTTAAGAACCGGCACGCTTTCAAGGTGTGTAGCATTTTTAACATCGCATAATTTTATTTGATATACTGTTCTGCTGCTCTAGTGCATTTATACTAGTTCTAATTTGGTTTTTGAAATTTATATTCACCTATAAATAAATCAGCTCAGCTAAGTTGTTCACGTCTTCTAATTTCTTTAACAGCATCAATCATAGCCTGGAATCCTTCAACCGACACATAATCGGGTATCGAGTTGCCTGAACCCAAAGCGTAACCTTTAGTCATACCACGGTACTTCGTTCCCTTTTCTAAAACGATTTTATAAACTTCATCATAAGGTTTTTGCACAAGTATATTCATATCAATACCACCAAATAAACCAATCCGATCATTGTATAAATCAATCCATTTTTCAAACGGGGCAATTTCATCTTCATTTGAATGTTTGGCATCGATGCCGCAGTTTATGATGTCATCCATGACCGAGAATATGCATCCGCAATTATGCATTAAGAATTTCTTCCCCGATTTTTTGTGAATCATGTCAATAACTCTTTTATATTGCGGAAGAATATACTGTCTTATTGCTTCGGGTGATAGAAGAGTTGATGTTTTAAACCCCATATCATCGCCAATACGGTAGAATGCGAACAAATCATCATACCGATCAATTAACTCTGACCATAGTTGCATGTACAGATCGCCAATTCGTTTATAAAGTAGGTCAAACAATTCCGGATCTAAATATTGCATTACAGATAAAGACTCATAACCTACTAGATCTTCACTCGATTCAAAAATCCCAAATCCACAACCTCCATATGCTTTCATTCCCTCGAGCATATTATTTCTGATTGCTTCGAAGTGTGGTGTATAAGTTTCCCAAAATATTCTGGGGACATCGTCAAACGGATATTTTTGAAAATCATCCATAGTTTGGATTGGGCCTTGTTTACCACCAAAGATTGCTCCATGCCCGGGATAAATTGAACAAATACCGGCTTCGTAACTAAATCCGTCATAAGTATTATCTTTCCAAAAGCTGATTATTTTCTTATGATAAGCATCATAATCTTCCTGTTTTGTTCCCTGCACAGCAACGTCTTCTTTCAGGTATTTTGCAATAAAAGGAGCATCAATATTATGCTCATAAAGTGGCAAACGTTTAGGTCTTCTATTGTGTAAAACTTCAACTAAATTTCTATAATCCGGTTGAAATTCTTGCTTCATTTTTCTTTCTCCTATATATTTTACTTATATAATTTTCAATTCTATTTGAATTCTACATTTATCTATTTTTATTACTGCTCTTACAAGTAATACTCTTTTATTTAAGAATAACCATACTGTTGGAATCAAAATTCCTTCCATCTACCTGTAACATATAATAATATATTCCGGAAGAATATCCATTTGCATTAAAGTATATTTTATTTGAATTTACATCTACTTTTACTTTTTCAATTAACCTTCCTAAAACATCAAAAATCATTAAATCAACGTTATCTTCATTTTTAAGTTTCGAATTATCAAAATAAATAACAGTACTATTATTAAAGGGATTTGGTGCATTACTGAGCTTAATATTATTTGATGTTTCGTGAATTTCTTCAACACTCGATATTAATTTTCCAATCACTGTTACTTGAGAAAGCATATCTACAGGATTCAAATCTCCATAAGCCGAATAAATAATAAAAGAGTACTCATGACCCGGCTGAATCCATGGCGCTGTCATTGATGAATTTAAAGAAGCATTAGTCATCAGAGCCTCATCACCGCCATCCATCTGAACATACAGCAATATGTTCTCGCACCCGCTAGCTGTCCATGATAAGGTAGTTGTACCGACCAACGTACCTGAACCGTTGTCCGCAAATTCTGTGACCGTGTCTGGATCTGCGGTTATTGTTCCGGTGGTTTGCACAAGATATTTTTCCAGCATAAAATTTGCGATATTTCCGCTATGATCGTAAGCGGCAGCAGTTATTTCAGTTGTTCTGATATTCAAGGTATCGCTATTCATATCAAACTGATATGGCGGTTCTGTATCGGTGTACCATACTTCGCCGTTAACGTAAAATTCAACCTTGTCAATACTTCCGCTATTATCGCTGGCAACTGCGTGAACCAATTGTGTGGGAGTAGTGAAATCTGTATTTCCTTTTGGATAAGTGAGCACAACCAATGGTTTCACAGTATCCGGATTTTCAATTACAACCGGATCATTTCCTAAAGCTACATTAGCTTCTTTATATTTTTCAATAATCAGGTCAGTAAAACCTTGCTCAATTTGGAAAGGAGTAAATTCATAAGTGTTGTATTGATAAAAATCCCAAATCCAGGGCGCACTGAAAGGAATATTCAGCTCTACAATTTTATTGAACATATTCTGCGTGAACTGCGCTGTTGTATCCTGCTGAATCATTGGATCATAATCACCAAATTCACCCATAAAAAGCAGTTTCCCCGCTTCCGCTGATGCTTGTTCCAAGTAGCTTAAAAGTTCAGCGCTATTCTTATCTGTAATTCCAAATCGCCTGTTGCCGTCATAATCGCTGTTATACATATGTCCGGAAATAATATCCACACCTTCCTCTAAAATTCCTATATATTCCTTAAATTGATCCACATTATCCGGCGTCCAATCAGCATCTAGCGGTGAAAACTGCGGCTGCAGCATAAGATGATAAGCCGCTGTGCGCGGTAATGCGTTGCCTGATGAAACCATACCTTTAGAATCAAGGGAGCGGATATAATCAGCGGTGCGTTTCTGGAAATCGGCAAGCTGGTAAGTAGTAAACTGACCTGAATATGGTTGACCTGTAAAAGGATGTGTATTATGCTTTAGGTCAGCATGCAGATTGTATTCATTGCCTATTTCGTAAAACAGAATGACATTTGAATCTTTATAACGTGTAACAAAATCGCTAATGAATTGCTTATATTTAATGTACGAAGCCGAATTGGGCACAGTTACAAAATCAGTAATAGATTCTGCGCAATAATCAGGAAATTGAAACAGATTCCACGCCATCGATGGAATTAATTTGATGTCATTCGCTTGCAGTTCGTCAATAAATTCATCCATCGCTTTCCAATAAAAATCGGGGTCATTTTCCCAAACATTAAGTGACATTGAGTAAAAGCCTGATACCATTGTTCTAAAATATTTTGCACCAATCTCCGCTGCACTGATGATCGACTTTTTCGCCATAGCTTTCGAAATTCTTCGGTGAGCTTTGTTTTGGTAGTCACCGTTACCCTGACTAATTCCAAGATACTGGACAAATAATGGAAAACCATTCATCCCAATAGCACTGTTTGGTAAAGGATCTGTTCCTGATACACGAATGCTGTCTACAGGAATCCGATTATCTCCATCTATTTTAAATAGTCGAAAATGATATACTATGCCTATCTGTATCCATGGTGCAGATGCATTCCCAGTTGAACCGGCAGCGGCAAAATCTGCTTGTCCGGCTCCCTGGTCAACGGTTACAACACTACTATCTAAACTTACTTGCCAGAACAGATTTGCTGTTCCTAAATTATTATCAACTGATACCGGAATAGTATACATTTCAGCGCGCAGCCAGTTTTGTGCTATAGTTGTAGTACTTACACTGATCAGTAAAGTTGTTATTGTTAAAAATAATAACTTCATGTTCATTATCACTCCATGCTTGAATTTTTTATTTAAATAATTATTTAATGTTTCCGGTCTATTTTATAAAGATATTTTTTTAGTTTAGAATTTGCTATATTTCCGCTCAAGTCATATGCGGCAGTTGATATATCTGTGTTTTCTATTTTCAATCCATCTGTATTCAGTTTAAACTGATAAGGCGGTTCTGTATCAGAGTGTACTAATTTTCCATTCACGTAAAACTCAACTTTAGCAATTTTTCCGCTGTTATCACTAGCAACTGCATGAACTAACTGTGTGGGCGAAGTGAAACAAGTATCGCCCTTCGGATAAGTAAGCACCACTAATGGTTTAACTGTATCTGGATTTGCGACTATAACAGGTTCATTACCAAGATCAACATTTGCCTGTTTATATTTTTCAATGATCAGATCGGTAAAACCCTGCTCTATTTGAAAAGGTGTGAACTCATACGTCTTGAATTGATAAAAATCCCATACCCAGGGTGCACTGAATGGAATATCCAATTCCACAATTTTATTCAGCACGTTCTGTGTGAATGGTACAGTTTTATTCTGCTGGATCATCGGTTCATAATCTCCGAACTCTCCAATAAAAAGGAGCTTCCCCATTTCATCTGCTGCCGATTTCATATAATTAAGTACGTCAGCGCTATTTTTATCATTAATCCCAAAACGTTGGTTCCCGTCTGGTTCATGATTATATAGGTGCACAGAAATAATATCCATTCCTTCTTCAAGAATATTCAGGTATTCTTTGAATTCACTTACGCTGTCATGAGTAAAATCGGGACCTTCAGGAGAGAATTGTGGCTGCTGCATAAGATGGTAAGATGAATACCGCGGAATGCCATTGCCTGACGTCACCATACCCTCTGGATCAAGTGAACGGATGTAATTAGCTGTTCGTTTTTGAAAACCGCTCAGTTGCACAGTAGTGAAACGCCCTAAATTTTCTTTGCCGGTAAAAGGGTGATTTTGAATTTTTAAGTCAGCGTACAGATTATATTCGTTTCCAATTTCGTAAAATAACACAATATTTTCATCTCTATATTTAGTAACAAAATCGGTAATAAATTGCTTAAACATTAAATAAGATTTTGAATTTGAGTCAGCGATAAAATCTGTTGTTGTCTCATCAAAATAATCGGGAAATTGAAATAGATTCCAGCCAAATGATGGAATAATTTTCATGCTATTTGCTTTTATTTCTGCCATTAACTCATTCATTGTATTCCAGAAAAAGTCCGGATCGTTTTGCAAAACATTCAATGTTGGGGAGTAGAATCCTGAAACCATAAACCTTAGGTATTTAGTGCCAATTTCTGCAGCACTTATAATTGACTTTTTAGCCATTGCTTTGGAAATTCTTCGGTGTGCTTCATTTGTATAATCATTATTATCTTGACTAATTCCAAGATATTGGATAAATAATGGAAACACATTCATTCCTATGGAACTATTCGTTAAAGGATCGGTTCCAGATATTCTAATACTGTCAACAAGTATTCTATTGGTTCCATCAGTTTTGTATAGTCGAAAAAAGTGGATTACACCCTTCTCTATAAATTCTGCAACTGCAGAGCATGTTGCACCGCCTTGTGCAAAATCGGTTTCTCCTGTTCCCTTATCAACTGTAACAACACAGCTTTCACTACCTATTACCTGCCAAGATAGATTTGCTGTCCCCAGGTTATTTTCAGCTGATATTGGAACTGTGTACATTTCTGCACGTAACCAAGTACTATCTATTTGCGCATCGATCTCGGTATTTAAGGTGCAAAAAGTCATAAAGAATAATAATGATACTAATTGTTTAATTTTCATATTTTCAATTT
>JBDLIN010000246.1:0-5724 GCA_039714835.1 Bacteroidota bacterium
GTTGTAACAGCATTTACAGAATGATCAAATGCAGCTTGTTCTTCTTCGTCTAGAGTTACTTCAAGTACTCTTTCGGAACCATCGGCTCCTAGAACAACTGGTACTCCTACATAATATCCATTAACTCCATATTCACCGTCTAGATAAACACATGATGCCAATACTCTTTTTTGGTCGCCAAGAATAGCTTCAGCCATTTGAATTGCAGCAGATGCTGGAGAGTAGAAAGCAGAACCAGTTTTTAATAATTTAACAACTTCACCACCAGCGGCCTTGGTTCTTGAAACCATAGCATCCATAACTTCTTTAGCTTTGGCAGCATCACCATATTTTCTTTCTAGCAATTCCATTACAGGAACACCATTTACATTTGCATATCTAACCAATGGTACCATTGTATCACCATGTCCACCAAGAACCATAGCATTGATATCTTTTACTGACACACCTAGTTCCCAAGCAATAAAAGAGGAGAATCTTGAAGAATCAAGAACTCCCGCCTGACCTATGACTTTATTGTGTGGAAATCCAGAAACTTTTTGGAAAAGTGTCACCATTGCATCTAATGGATTTGAGATAATAATCACGATTGCATTTGGTGCATTTTCTTTAACACCTTCAGCAACTGATTTCATAATATTAGCATTTGTTGTAAGCAGATCATCTCTACTCATTCCTGGTTTACGAGGTAAACCTGCCGTGACAATTACTAGATCGGAACCTTCAATACCCTTATAATCATTAGTCCCTTTTAAATTTGCATCAAAACCATCAACCCGTGAAGCTTCAGCAATATCAAGGGTTTTACCTTGCGGCATATCTTCAACAATATCAAATAATACTACATCTGCTAATTCTCTAAGTGCAATTAATTGTGCTAAAACACCTCCAATTTGTCCGCCGCCAATAAGCGCAATTTTTTTTCTAGCCATGACTAATACTCCCAATTATTTATTCAAAGTTATTTTTAGTTATACAACTAAATATAGAAATATTGCTGTAAAGAAACAGATATATTGATCGTAAAAAGTAATTTTTATAGATGATAAAAAAACTTTGTGAACTTTGCGAAAAACTTTGCGTTAAAAGAAAAAATTGAAATATTATTTTAGTGAGGCAATAAGTATTACTTCTGTACCTTCGGGGGTAAAATTGTATTTAACTTCATGAAGAAAGGATCTCATTATGTGAATGCCTCGTCCGCTATCTTTTAGCAGATTTTCAGGTGATGTTGGATCTGGTATTGAATCGGGATCAAAACCATTTCCTTCATCTTTAATAATAACTTCAATTTTATTATCATTAACAGTTACACTAATTTGAATAAACTTATTTGGATCTAATTTATTGCCATGGACCATTGCATTCGAGGAGGCTTCCGAAACAGATAATGAGAGGTTACTTTTAATCTCTTCATTTATCTTTAATTCATCTGCAATGTGTGAGATAAATTTTTCTACTTCAACTAAATTATCCGGATCACTACTAAATTTATTTTGATAAACCTTTCTCAATTTCCTAAATCAACAATTGATTATTAATATTTTAACAGAAAAAATAGTGAAATATTTTTCAAATATTTTGATAAAATAAGAAATAATTAAATATTCCAATTTACGCGAAAAAATAGATTGACCAGCTCTTGATCAATATTGTTTTCAGTTCTAATAAATTCATACCATCCCCTTATACTAATTTGAATAGAGTTCGAAAGCATCATTGTTATTATAGATAGGGGAGCAGTACTGCGATAATATGACTGCATTTGCTTTACGTTATTTTCATTGAAAGTAAATGTAGTTATTGCAAAATATCTCAAGCCAAAAGCAAAAGAGAAGTATTTGTATTTATACTCAATTGTCGGTTCAGCATATCTTTCATCTAAGTAACGTACTGGATTATTTGCAAATCCTTTCCAGCTAAAGTCACCTTGTTCAGAAAACTTTAAATAACCTAAAAATCTGAAATATGTTGTTCTAAAAAGTTTAAGAGAAGTAGAGTCTCTCAATGCTAACTGACGAAAGGAAAAACTATTAAGATTCGGATTTAGATCTTCAAATTCATATACAGTATAATTAGCGGAGACTTCCGCTTCATTCCGTGAAGTAAGATACCCCAAATTCAGTATACCACCCGAAGAAAGCTTGGCAACTCTTAGAGTGTTATTATTTGCACTTCTTTCTTTAAAAATATAGACAATTTTGTTTATACTCCCACTTAGATTTGCAAATAAATTGAAGAATGGATTCATTTTCCTTCTATATTCCAAACTGAACATCGACAACAGTTCATCACGATCATCATTATTCAAATCACTTGGTGTATCGTATGTTAATTTACGATGAAAAAGACTTAATGAAAGCTGATCATTTGTGGAGAGCTTAAAATTACTCAATGCTGATAGAGTAGTGTGCTGCCCGATATTATTCTTCCTTTTTTCCTGCTCTTGTCTAAGCTTATAAATAACTTCACTAGTACCATCAAGATATTTAGCATTATGCTTTTCTTCTCGCTCTGAAAAAATAAGTCTAAGTAAAACATCAAAATCACTTTTCACATAACGGAGAGATGTATTTAGATCAATCTTGAACTCTTCAATTTTAGTATCGAAAGAGGAGGTTTTGATATCAGACAGTGCTATATACCTTGTATCTCTATCAATTGTTCTCCAAGCAGCACCTCCCTCAAGGTAGAACAGAAGTCCAGGTAAGCCAGTATAAAGATTTAATCTATCAACAATTGAAAACTTATCCTCTATTCTACTTTGTATATTTTTTTCGATCTCAAACTCATCCATAAGTAGAGAATCAGCATCAAAGTAAAAATCCTTTCTTTGTTCTGAGTATAATCCTAGTAGTTGATTTCTAAATGAATTTTCAAATACTTTGTCAATATTAAACTTGAAATTTCTAAGAGTATTTTTTCTTGGATTAATGTCTTCGTTTTGGAATTTCATCTCAGAATAGAGATCAAACTCACTTATACTGACATTATTTATTAACATTTCTGCACCATAAATTGGGCCTGTGTCGGTTATTCCAATTTGTTGATTTCTGGATATTCCACCATAAGGTGTAATGCTAAATTTTTTCAAAGGAATAAACTTTGTAAAAAGCGTTGAATTGAAGTTAGAGGATCTATTTATAGCTAATTTTTTATCATCCGCATAATCATTATAATTTACATGGGCTCCTATTGACAAAATTGGTGAAAAATTATAAAGTCCTAAAAAAGAAAGATAAGATTCATCACGGACACTCATAATATTTGATCTTATTATGGTTGACAGAAACGTTTGATTTAAACCTATAAACGTATTTCCCAAATTCTTACCATAATTGAAATTCTCCCTCAAATTATAAGTATGAAGTTGTTTTTCAAAACTTGAGGATAGACTAGGATTTGAAAATCTAGAGGTTACAAAACTCAGAGAATCTCCTGGTACTTGTGCGAAAGTAAATGTTGAAAAAAAAATAAAGAATAATATTTTAGAATAAGATTTTATCAACATCAACGGGAATTATTGTTAGTGATCCTCAGCACGGATTAAAATTCAATCTAACAGTAATATGCATTTTGAGGTATTTATATTTTAATGATTTTATAGTTTTTGTAGCCATAGTAAATTTCTTTAGCAGCTGTTTTCATAACTGTTGCTATAGGTACAGCGAGCAGCATTCCTAGCATACCGAGTAATTGTCCACCCATGAGTATTAGTAGAATAATCATCAATGGGTGAAAATCAGTTTGTTTAGAAAAAATATTTGGTTGAATATAACCATTATCGAATGAGTAAATAATTGTGAACATTATTAATATTTCGGGTAATTTTGAGAGATCACCAAACTGAACGAGAGAAATTAATACAGCCGGTAGTCCTCCAATAAGCGGTCCAAAATAAGGAATTAGATGTCCTACACCTGCGATCAATCCAATTGTTGCTGAGTTTTGTATTCCCAGTATCCACAAACCAATAGCACTTGCAAAACCGACTATAAAAGCATCAAGTATCCATCCTCGAACATATTTACCTAACTGTTTTGAAGTTTTATCGATAATAGTGAAAGAAAACTCAAAGTATTTATTCGGTGTAATATTCACAATACCTTTAACAATCTGTTTATTATCCTTTAAAAGAAAAAATGTGATAAATGGTACAATAATCATTATAGCCAAAGCAGAGACTATTCCACCCAAGATTTCTGTGAAGTTATTCACAGAGGTTAAGAAAAATTTTGAAACAAATTCCTCAATTGTTAATGCAAATTCAGAAGCATCAATAAATGGAAGATAATCATCAACCCCTTCTTGTATTTGCAATATGAGTTTATTGATATTCTCTTTGGTTATTAAGTTTGCCAGTAAATTGAATTGGTTAGCTATTTTAGGAATCATAACTGATATTCCAAATACAACTAATACTCCAATAAATGCAAAAACTAGTATTACAGCTAAAAACCGCTTCATCCCTCGGTTCTCTAAAAATGTAACTACTGGATTAAAAATAAAAGCAATAAGGAGAGAAATGATTACGAGAAAAATTAAATCTCTGAAAAGATAAGATAAGTACCCTATAAATATTATAAATACGAGTAAAAAAAGAGACTTCGAAATAGATCTGGTTTTATTTTCTCGAGTAGTCATTTTATCTCTATCATTTTAATAACAATATAATATTTATTCTTGATATAAAATTCAAATAATATTCTGTGTATTTTAAAGTTTTAGCAGTTAAATGAGATAATTTGGTGGAAAAATTAAATAATTTTCTGCATATATTTAAAATAAAAATTTAGATAAATACTATAGGTGAAAAATGGGCGAACTTAGAGTTCTCACAGAAATGAAAGAAAAAGCATCACAGTTGAAAAAGACTATTGTATTACCTGAATCGCATGATGAAAGAGTAATAAAAGCTGCGGAGGCATTAACTAAGGAAGGGATAACAAAAGTTATTACAATCGGGAATGAAGAAAAAATTAGAAATGATGCTGAAAAATTGTCAGTTGATCTCCAAGGAGTTAGAATAGTAGATCCGGAGAGATCAGAATCTATAAGTGATTTTGCAAATATCTTTTTCAATTTACGCAAGCATAAAGGAATTACTATTGAAGATGCCAAAGAGATAGTGAAGAAAAATCTATTTTTTGGTGCAATGATGGTTAAAGAAGGAATGGCCGATGGTTCAGTAGCAGGTTCCACAGCATCAACAGGAGATGTTTTAAAAGCGGCGCTTCAATGCGTTGGTATGCCTGAAGGAATCTCTATTGTTTCAAGTATCTTCATGATGATATTCCCAGAACAAGTCTATAGTTTTGCTGATTGTGCGGTCGTTCCAAATCCTGATGCTGCTCAATTAGCAGATATTGCTATCACAACCGCGGATAATCATAAAAAGCTTACTGGTGAAGATCCATATGTAGCGATGCTATCATTTTCTACTAAGGGAAGTGCAAAGCATGAAGATATTGATAAAGTTCTTGAAGCGACTAAAATTGCACAAGAGAAGCGGCCTGATCTTATGCTTGATGGTGAACTTCAATTTGATACAGCAATAATTGATTCAATAGGAAAGAAGAAGGCACCAGGAAGTAACGTTGCTGGAAGAGCAAATGTACTTATCTTTCCTGATCTTACTGCAGGAAACATCGGGTATAAAATTGCACAAAGACTTGGAGGTGCAGAAGCAGTTGGCCCAATTGTACAAGGATTAAAAAAACCGTT
>JBDLIN010000247.1:0-5714 GCA_039714835.1 Bacteroidota bacterium
ATCGTCCTTTAGGATGTTTATACATCCTCCATAAAATTATTGGTGGTAATATAAAGAGCAAAGAAATTGGGATGATATTTGCTACAAGAAAATCACTTATATCAAGTGTAGCGGCAGTCATAGGGGGCAGTTCAATTTTAAATCTTAAAAATAATTTTGCTATCTCAGGAAAAATATATGCAACATACCAAACAACGGCGGCAAATAAAACTATAATTGTAAAAAGTGGTGTAATCAATGCACTTCTTAATGATTTCTTAAATTCATGTTTCCTTTCTAAAAATTTTGCTGTGGCTCTATAAATTTCTGCCATATTTCCACTTTTAGAAGCCAAACCAAGCATATAAGCAGTAAATTTACCTAAGACATCTTTATGCCTCATAAAAGCAACTTCACCATCTGTACCCTTTTTAAGCTCTTTACTAATATCCATTAGTACTTCTTTAAAAACTTTATTTCTTGTATCATTAATGATAAAGCTTAGAGTTTCACCATAAGAGAGCTTCTGCTCCAGCATATCAGCGCTGATCTTTACAAAGTTAAGAATATCGGCTGAAGAAGGTTTTCTATTAAAGTTTAATAACTTTGTGTTCACAGAAATTACTTGATACCCCAAGCGGGTAAGTGCATCAAAGACTTCTTGTTTATTGAATGCATTCATCTCCCCCTGAATAATTTTATTGTTTGTCTTTTTAACTTTGTAAATAAATATAGATTTTTTTTCAAAAGACTTGATCTTTAAATTATTCTGACTTGCAATAAGATTTGCCTTCTCTTTCGCCTTATTGAAAGAATCGGCAGCGACAACGCTGCCGATCATTTCTCCACTTAGTTTTTCTGCTGTGAACTTTAATTCAATCATAATAAAAATCCATTTGATTAAAATACAACATTAAGGCGTTGCTGCAACTTCTAATGTCGTAATACTGTGTGGTGTAATTACAGCTGTGAATGTCCAAGTATAATCATTTGGATCAGCAGTCACAGTTATTTGTGCGGCACCAGGTGCGGTAATTGTATAACCTGCTGTACCAGCTACTCCAGTCTCCATATTGCCAATTCCAGCACTTGAAGTCCACTGCATTCTATCAGGAATAGCATATGGGCCTAATGCACCATTAGCAGTACTAAATGCACCGCCTCCACCACTCATTGAAACAGGTTTTTTGTACCATTGCTGTGCGTTGGCGCCAATAGCTAAAAGCTGCGCAACACATTCATCTTTTACAGATTCTTCGGCTGCTGCATTAAACATACCTATACCAGCCACTACAGCTATTCCTACGATGATAACCCCAAGTACGAGGAGTAATAATTGTTGTTGTCCCATAATTTAGTCTCCTAAATTGTTATTATATTAGTTAATTATAAGAAGAGAAATTAGAGTTCTTCTTAATTTTATTTTGCTAACTTCTATTGCCAATTCTTGTGCCATTAATATCATTCGTTTTCGTTCTGTTTTCCAAACTTTTTAGACTTCCCATGTCTCATAATGAGATTGATTGTTTTATTATTCTAACCAAGAAAATATTTCATAAAGACCTGTCGGTATAAAATAAGGCGGAATTTCAATTAGACCTTCTCTTTCATCAAACACTACATATCTTTCAAATCCCGCGACTACATTACCATCAGCATCTAATTTTGCAATTAACTCTTCTTTAGCAGCCACAACCCCACCTTTAACTAAAAATGTACCGCAGTCTGTGTTTATTCCATTATAATCCTGTAATTGCACTCCACCTTGAGCACAAAATACGAATGCATTAATCTCAATATCTCCATCAGCAACATTATTTGCAAATCCTCCCGATTCTACACTTGTAGCAACTCTCACATTGTTAGTAGCCATTAATCCCATCATATCATCACTACCTGTTACTTCCCAGATAGGGGGGTCTATCTGTCTTCGAGTCATCGGATCATCTGCATATACCATATCACCAACTAAATAGACATTTCCATTACCTAACCCTGATGCTTCTCCAGAAACTATCTGAATTTTTCCATTTAATGTCCCAGACATATATATATCTCCTTTTGCTAGATATATTACACCAGTAGGCGCAAATGTTTCAAGTGGCAATCTAATTTCTGCGGAATATGTAGATGAATCGTCTCCAACACCTGTCATATAACCGACGTCCCCATTATCGTAAAAAGTTAACCATAAATCAGTACTTTCGAATAATGATGATCCTCCTTCTGCCACACCCTCGATTGCCTTCTCTTTTTCCGCAACAAATTCGTAGTTATTTGGATATGGAATATCTACTCCAGATCGAGGCAGTACACTGAAATATGGATTGTAACCAAGTGACTGCATTTGAGATGGTGATGGTTTAATACCTTTAAAAGTAGAAACTTTTCCAAAAAAAGCAGGATCTCCTTCAATATTTAAAAAAGACTGCGAATGAAAAGGTCCCCAAACGGTATCACCAGTAATAAATTTTTTAGAACTGGCATTTCCTATATACCAAGCAAATTTTGAAAAATAACTATCCCGCAATTTAACTTTAACAGTATGGGTAACTCCCATATAAGTTCCTTTTGAAGTTACTAATACAATATCCAAAAGAGGACCAATGTTAGTTACTTCCACATCAATTTCACCATTATAATAGTCTAGATCTGAAAAACCAGCATTCCATGTTTGGTCTCTGTATATTTCACTACATGCTAAATTAGCACCGCTGACGGCAAGATTATGTGCAATTGTTTCTTTATAATAATCTACTTGGTTATCAACAGATCTGCTGCTTAAGTCACTCCATAAATAACCGAGTATCATAAATATAAGGGCAAAACCCAATACTAATAGTAATTGTGCTTTTCCTACCATAGCATCACCTATCTATTATATAAATTTCTTGATGATAATCTTACTTGACGCCAATAAGCGTATCTATATTCATCTCCAAAAGCAGCTGTATTTTCTACCCTTATATCAATCTGCATTGAAAGTATTCCTGTTGGGGCAGCAGTTATTGGTACATCCAATGGTGTCCCCACCACATAACCATAATAAGTTATGTAAAATCGAGTGACACCCAAATTAGCAGCAACTGAATTTCCATTAACAGATCTATAGAGCATTCTATCATCCGGATTTGGTGTCTCAGTCAAATCAGATGCCGGTCCTAAATAATATCTAACTACATCAACATCCCCATCAAAATCCACATCATACAAAAATGTAATATCACTAGTGTCGGCATATGTTATCGCTTTTGATGGAGTGAGCTTTGTTGGATCTTCACAATAACCAATTTTCCTAAAATCATATTCTAATAATTTTACTATTGAAACCATGCTTTCTTGCACTGTGAGTTCACCGGTGTAATGATATGTATTTTCAGCAGAGGCACTATTCATCCTAAATAGTGTAAGCATCAAAAAGCCGCCTATCGCTATTGATCCCAAAACATCTATGATTGATGCAAATCCCATTTTATAAAAACCACCAGTAACTGTAAATAGTTGTTTGTACTATAGTATCTGTCATTGACTCGCTATATACTTTAACTGTTAATTTTTTTGACCATTCTTGACTTGATGAAGCAACATTAAGATTTGTAGTATCG
The DNA here is from genome assembly GCA_039714835.1 of Bacteroidota bacterium. Classification (GTDB taxonomy): domain Bacteria; phylum Bacteroidota; class Ignavibacteria; order Ignavibacteriales; family Melioribacteraceae; genus SZUA-22. The sequence continues at coordinate 3,585 of JBDLIN010000247.1, forward strand.
ACATATACAACCTCACATTCAACATCAAATATAGCGGAAGGCATGCTGCTGTCAACAAATGTATAACCATTGAAGTCATCAAAATCATCCCAAGTATCATAATCATTAGGGTCTTCACCAGCCTCTATACCAAGATTTGCTGGAGTAACTAATTCAGATGTTTTAGAAGCGACTACTGTATCTGTAAGATCATCATAATACTTCTTGTTTGCTTCTTCGATTATTGAGGATCCGATGGATGTTGCTAAGATTCCGAAGTTGGAATCATATAGTACTTCTTCAGTAGTTAAGATATTTGCATTGACCATGATAATAACCATAGCAAGGAACAGCATAGCTGCAATTGTCAATATCATTTGAATACCTGACATATAATCCTATAGCCTCCAATAGTTAAATTATTTAACTCTTTATTGGATTACTTTATTTGTTAAAATAACATTTTTATCTTTTAAATTGCTAATTCATTTTTTGGCTGGGTAACTCCTTAGACAATTGCTATGCCACTCTTAATTTCCTTTGTTTTCCCTATATTTTAGAAGATTTTAATTTAGCAGAGTTAAATTATCTTAATTTTGTTAAATTTCTTTACTAATTAAAATATTTTTATAAAATACGTTAAAAACTATGTAATGAAAATAATGTATGAATAATCTTGATTTTAGTCAATATAATAATATTTTTTTTGATGATGAGTAGAAATGTAAATCTAAAATAAGTTAAGCATGATTTTTGTAAATAGCTTATTGTTAATAAAATGAAGAATTAAAGTTATTGTAATAGGAGGCTTTGCATAACTTTAATAATAATGTCATGCTGTCCCGACAAAGTCGGGATCAGCATCTATATGTTTGAATACATGCTACTTAAAGATTCTGAAATAAACCCGCCTGCCGGTCAGGCAGGTTCAGAATGACAAAATCGGGTTATTTAAGGTCTCCTAACAATTATTACTTCAGAGGACATTATGAAAAATCTAATATTCTTAACATTCTTATTCTTGAGTTCACAATTATATTCACAAAATAAAGAGTTTAGTGCAGAATTAAACTATCACTTAAATGAGCTTGATAATGAAATAACTGCAGAAATTCTTGCTTTAAATAGAGTTAAATTAGATTTATTCTTTCAAGTATACAACTATATTGACTCATCCAATATATTTAATGATGATTTCGCTCTAAAGAAAAATGAAATCAAAGCTTTAATTCCTTGTATTATAAAAACTGAGACAATAGAAAAGTCATGGCAGAATCTAGAATATAAGATTAAACTTAGCAGTAATGTAGATAATGCTATTTTGCAAAACAGACTTGATAGAAGTTCCAGAATCAAGGAAGAGTTGGACAGAATTGTTCAACTTAAAGATCGTTCAAATGACGCTAATCTTGAAATCGAAACACTGAAGAGAGCTATTCAGTCTGAGGAGTTTGACGAAATAAAATTGCAACTTCTGCATATGGAATATCAAAAGAGCATTAATGTATTAAAGGAAGAAGAACTTTTTCAAAGGGGTTATCTATCTTTCTTAAATATGAAACATGATACTTCGGTTAGCTACTTCAAAAAAATGGTAGAATTGAATCCAGAAAACGAATTTGGTTTTTATAACCTTGCATTAAATTATACTGCATTGGAAGATGATGATCAAGCAATAAAATATTTTAAAAAGACTCTAAAAATTGATCCTAAGTTTGCAGAAGCAAATTACAAATTAGGAGTCCTCTACTTAAAAAGTGGAGATGAATATAATGCTAAAAGGTATTTGAATAGAGCTTCGTGGTCAAATCATAAAAAAGCAAAGAAATTACTAAGACCTTAGTAAGTTTACTATTGAATTAGATTTGATGAAATTATAAACTTGACATTAAAAAATCTTTACTCATAATCTTTTATTACTGTATTGCAGAAACAGCGATTCAGAGCCTAAATTAATATTAGTAAAAACAAGAGATTATAGAATGATAAAAAAATATTATTCAGTTATCCTAAGTAATAAAAACCAGTGAACTGGTTACAACATTAGAATATTTCTCATTAACCCACGACTTAAGTCGTGGGTTAATAATAACTTAGCAAATATATGAACCGTTTCAACGGTTTTTTTTCTTACCTGCTATAAAAATTTTG
>JBDLIN010000248.1:0-5686 GCA_039714835.1 Bacteroidota bacterium
TAACAAGCTCTTCCAGCAGTTTCTCCTTTAATTCCTTATGTTTTGGTTTAAGGTACGCAAAATGTGATATCTGCATCTCCGATCCGGCAATATAATATTGATCTTTATTTAACGTCACTTCGCACTCAATTTCATCATTTGTAAAAATAGCTCCCGGAACCGGAGAGACACCATCATTGTGCTCTTTTTTAAAGATCAATCGATCAACTAATAATTCATCGAATAGTCTTTTCAGAATTTTTCGTCCCGGCTCATAATGAGATGTAAAAACAAAATAATTCTCCCTATTCATCTTAATTTTGTTCAAATTGTTTAATACTTCACTTCCTTCTTCTAAATCATTGATACCCGGTAATTTTACAAATCCCATTCCTATCGCTTTGACAATAGTCATTATTTTAGGAATAACTGGAATAATGGTCCCCAGTGTAATTTTGGCTATATTGGTATTATAATTCAGTAAGGATTTCCAGTTTGTCGAAGAAGCCATCATAGTTCCCTGATTAGGAGAACCAAACATGATCAGTTTTCCTAATTGGAACGGAGCATTCTTGAGAGGCTTAAAAGTCTGGTTATTGATCCAGAGATCCTCAAACAAATACCTAGCGACAATCCCCCCCCTGCTCCTAGCTATAACCGTACAATTTTTGGGTTTGAGAAATGAATTCTTCAATAATTCGTTGATCCGTTTTGCATTCTCTTCTATACCATGTACGACCGTTGGCATATTCAATCCAATGATGTACCTGCAATGACGCTTAAGTAATACTTTCCTATATTGAGGTGAATCCAAAAATTCATCAAAACCGGTCTGAACCTTTGAAAACAAGCCCGGAAGAAACAATAAAGCATCCTTTTTATCATTTATCAGATCGACAAATACATCCTCTCCGACCATTTTAATATCCTTCCAGCCATTTTTATATGAATTACTTTCAGCTTTCAAGTCATAAACCATTATCTGATAATTATCATCACCTAAACGTTCTGCCAATTTATTGATCAATGTTTTTTTGTTGGGTTTTTTGACTTTTATCCATTTGAATACTTTTACTAGAAGTTTTTTGAGCTTGCTACCCAAACCACGCTGATTCACACCTAGCTCTAACTCTTCTAGTTTAAAAGAATAAAGATTTTTAGCCTCAGAAATTTCCCTAGTTTCAGTTTTATCAATATTATCTTTGTATTTCCAAAAACAGACCTCCCCTTCCTCAAAAATTTTATTGACCAGCATAACAGAATCATATTGGTCATCAAGTTCTATCTCAAAACTTCGGTTAGCTCCCGACCTTAAAGTTCTCGATTTTGTAATATCGATCTCAAACTCATCGATGTAAAAAGGAATTTGATCGAATTCTTCTCTATAACTTCTTTTGGCTCCAATATTATATTGTAAACCTCGTGATTTGATTTGGATATCACCAAATGCTCCGGTAATCACTGCATTGTTGAATTCTTCATTGGTAGCATTGTTCCTTGCTCCCATCCGGTTACTCATGCCTATCAAATGGCTTTTTAGGAAATCAGAAGCATATTTAGATTGTATAATGCCACTAATCAATTCTGGTCGTTCGATTTTGAAATTCTCATTATCCAAATCTGAATCATCTGCAAAATGAAATAATTTGGGATCCTTATAAATCAATTGGTTAATCTCAGTGATCATCATGTCATGGATCTTTTCTTCTAGGGATTCGTCTTTGGAGCTGGTTAATCCTCTTCCAAGTAACAATCCAATAGCACCACCTAAGAATTTCTTTTTCTCAGGTACTTTTTTTGCAGGTTTATTTCCAATTTCCTTTTCTAGATCTTCAGGACTATATTTAAGTGCATCATTGGCTTTTAACAGACCCTGACCATAAATATAATTATATGATGTGGTTTTATCTGCAGATTTAAATAATGCCTGACGTACGATTTCTGCTTTTTTCCACGCTTCATTACCTTTGTATGTTTTAAGTTTTTTAATATGTTTCTGGACATAAAGAGCCGCTGCGGCTGCGATTTGTGGCGTTGCACTGGATGTACCTCCTCCAGATTTAACGAAATAGTAGGTTTTGTTATCTTTTTCTTCAATTTTATTAAACCAACTGATATTTGGCGTGTAGGCAGCTAGAGAGGTTTCTAAAGCGGTAGCAGGTCCATAACAGGTTTGCATGAATCTTCCACCTGCTGCACGGTCATTAGATTCATCATCATCATGGAATCTGACCAAATATGGTTTATCATTTACAGTTGCTCCGACTGCTGCAATCACGCGGTTATATCTGGCTGGATAAAGTGTTCTTTTAGGCATGAGAATACCTGCACCTTTAGAAAAACAATTGGAAGCAGCAGAAACAATAACCACTCCGGCTTCATAAGCCCTGTTGACAGCTTTTGCCATTACTTTGCTAGGCAATCCTGCCATAGACATTGTGATTACATCACATCCTTGATCGATAGCATAATTGACGGCTTTGGCAAAATATTTGCCTGAAAGTAAAGCAACGCTTTCACTGATCTTGATCGGTAATACCTTAGCATAAGGAATGGCGCCAAAATAACCCTGAAAATGATTATCGGTTATCTGCATGTCTACCCAATTACCAGCTAAAATTGCTAAAGTTGCATTTCCATGACCTTGTTGTTCTGCAATTGCAAATGGTTTATCTGTATCAATCGGACCATCAGTATTCATTTTAAGATTAATTGGAAAACACTCCATATTGACTGGCAAAACCGGATGATTCTCAATAATCCCCGTATCTATATGACCGATCTTCACAATATCTGTTCTATCGGTATTCTTTGCATTTCTCTTGATTTCCGGAAATACTTTTTCATTTGCTTTTCGAAGCTGACTATGTTTTTCGTTCAGATGCCAGATAAACGGAACAGGATTGTCATCCGGAAATTCTTCTGCATTGGGATAGGTATCCAGATAATGGCCTATGTCACGGCTTTCGATGGCTTTCTCTTCGCTGAAATACATTTTTGAGAGCGTTTCCGGTTCGACAAAATCGATCTCATCCGAATGTTTCATCATATATTCATAGGCCCGATCCCAACCCTTTTCTTCAGCTGATTGACTTCTGGAAACATGTTTGTACTCTGCTGATTTTGATTCAATATCACCAGTTTGTTCTCCAATGAGCAATTCATTAGTTTCAACAAATAGTTTAACTTTTGAGTCAGATGGAATATCTAATGGAGGAGTAACAATTGGTGTTTTTGTATTTTCAGATGTATTATCCAATCTAACTTTAGCGGTATCAAAAGGTAACTGTTTATCAAACGCTTCAGATTTATGATGTGAATTCTCTACAGTCGGTTGTTGGGTACCTTCCAATTGACTTTTGATTAGTTCTACAAAACCTTTATAATCCATATTTCTAGAATTTTTAATATTATGATATTGTTCGATCAATGAGGTGGTATAGAGTCCTCTTTGATCCTTTTCTTTTGCAGTTTCTACTTTTGTACATGCCGATAAGGCTTTCACGTAAACCTTGTAAGTAAGTGTATTTCTTTCAGGTATGTTCTCACGGAGTTTTGAAGGTGAAGTTTTATTGTATGATAAAATATCAAGAACTCTATTAAGATCTAAAGCTCTTGTATAAGTTGTGCCAGGTTGATAGGCAAATGCTGCAAATCTCGACATGGACTGACTATGGCAGGAATCTGAAACAAGTACAATTCTGATCCTTTTATTGATTTGGGCAAAAGTGTGAAATAGTTCATCATCGAGTAAAAAACCGTCATATGTCACCCAACTTTGGTCATATCCTTCTCTTCTGTCATCTGCATCGCTCACATCATCATTTTTATCGGGTATAGGTGCTCCATGACCGGCATAAGTAATCAGCAGAATACCGTCTTCTATTATCTGATTGCCAAATTGTATAATCTTTTTAATGATATTTTCTTTTGTTGCATCCTTGTCCTGTAAACAAAGACTTTCATAACCAATGGATTTTGCCAATTGATTCATGGAATTCATATCGTTGATACATCCATATAGTTCCGGAACATAATTAGAATAATAATCAGGGCCAACTTTATTGATCCCTATGTGTAAAGACAATGCTTTTTTTAGATTTTGGCTCATTTTTGTAGATTTTAATTTTGAATAAATTGCTTGTTCAACAGCTAGGTCCGCTCTTAACAGACCATAGCCAAAATAGGTGTTATATTTATTGTTATCAAGAGGTTCGCAAGAATCGATCAGTAGTTGTTTCAGGCTATTGATATCCAGATTTGGATTGACCGACAAAACCAATGCAATAACTCCTGCAACTCCAGGGCAGGAAGCGGAAGTTCCACTAAAATAGGCATAATAATTATCGGACGAATATCCTTTTTCCCCAATCTGATCAGCAACGAATAAACCTGTGACATCGACCACTTTTTTTTGATTATTCAATTCGTAATCCCCACTGGGGAAACAACACAAAATAGGTTTTCCGTGGTCTGAATATTTTGTTCGTTGGTCTTTATGATTGATCGAACTAATAGCAAATACGTGTTCTGAGGAAGCATAACCGTCGAATTTTACTGGTTCGTTACCATTTCCAGCAGCAAAAACAATGGGTGTTCCTAATCCGTTCCTGCCATGTTTGTGGGCATATTCAAATGCTAAGCGAGTATGATCCGGTAGAGGAAATACAAAATTGGTATTTCCTTTTTGATGATATAGACCGTCAGGAGGACCCCAACTACACGAGATCACATCTGCTCCGTGATTTACTGCCCAATAGATCGCTTCGGATTGTAGTACAGACCCTAGCCCAGTAATCCTTATGGGCATTATAGCCGCTTCCGGGGCTATGCCAAGGGAATATTGATCAGCAGAACAAGCTACGCTGGCACAAGCTGTACCATGCATATCATTAAAACGATGTATCGGTTTGCTATAGTCATCTTTTGCCATCATATCAATCGGATCTACTATCTTATCTTTAAATGCAGGATGTAGCATTTCGAGACCATCATCAATTACTGCAATAGTTGCATGATGTCCAAGACTAGTATCCCAGGATTTGAATGCACCTGTTCTTCTAAGCCACCAGTCTTTTTCAATGTTTTTCAGTTCATTATTTTGATGATAGATATTTCTATCTTCCGAACGCAATTTGGTGATGAGTTCAGGATGACAAAATTGTACTTTCGGATCTTCCAACAGTTCCTCTGCATACTGAAAAACATCCCTTCCTTTATTTTTTGAATCTATAGGTTCTACAAAGAAAACTTTTTCTCCAAAATTCATTTGCCTTTTATTGGCCAGCTTATGTTGTTTTAGAAACCGGTTGATCCATTTCTGTTCTACATCATCATAGAATTTAAGAAAAATATTTTCCGTATAGATCTGGTATATACCGGTATTGGAATAACTGAATATAGAACCTATATATTGAAGATTTTTCGATTTGTCTGCTCTGACTTTATTTTTTATTTCATCTCTGCTAAGTCCAAATTCACTTTTGACCTGGTATACATAAACGTCCGAATCAGGAAAAGCAGCTAATAATTCGATCTTTTCTGCCAATTCTTTTATTTGAAGCGCTTTGAGTAAAACACTCTGAGGATCCATTTGTTTATGAACACGCATGATGAACAAATCATTACTTTCTTCAATTTCTATTGGTGCATTCAGATTCCCTTGAAAATATATGTTACGCTTTGGCATATTTTATCGATTTAAAAC
>JBDLIN010000249.1:0-5679 GCA_039714835.1 Bacteroidota bacterium
TGCAGAAGCAATTGACAAAGTACCGACTAATCTTGGGATTGTTAATGAAAATGAACGGATTGTCGCAAAACATGATCGAATAACTTCAGAAATCAAAGCAAAAATTGATTCATATAGAATTGCTAAAGGTTCAACAATTGGTACTTTTGATACCATTTTACAGAATTTAGGTAAATTTATTCATGTCATACTGATTTTAACTCCTTTTATTATATATCTATTCCTATTTAGAAAAAATATTTTTAATAACAATGTAAAACTACTTCTGATCTGTACTACATTTTTATTTGTTAGTTTCACAGCATTTATTACAACACAAATTGATACTGACCAATCTCTTGAATATCTAATTCTTGTTCCTGTTGCTTCGATGTTGCTTACAATTGTTTTCGATTCCAGAATTGGGTTTTATTCGACTGTAGTTATTGCTTTAATAATTTCAGGTATTAGAGGGAATGATTATATACTAGCAGTTACAAACATTGCTGCAGGTGGATTAGCAGCATATACTGTGAGAGATATTAAAAACAGGAATCAAATATTTCATTCATTCTTATTTGTACTACTTGGTTATGTTCTTAGTATAATTGCTTTCGGTTTGGAAAGATTTGATTCATGGGATATAATTCTAAATTCCTCGGCATATGCACTATCAAACTCATTATTGTCGCCTGCTTTAACTTTTGGACTGATTATTTTTGTGGAAAAGATTTTTGGTATAACTACTGAGCTAACTTTATTTGAACTAACAGATTTTAACTCACCACTACTTAAGGAATTAGCAAACAACGCTCCGGGAACTTTTGCACATTCTATGACCATTGGATCAATGGTTGAAAAAGCAGCAACAGAAATTGGAGCCAGCTCAATATTAGCACGCGTTGGAGCCTATTATCATGATATTGGAAAAACAATTAAACCAGAGGGTTTTGTTGAAAATCAGTTAGATAATAAAAACATCCATGAAGATCTTTCACCTACAGAAAGTGTAGAACTTATTGTTGAGCATGTTACTAAAGGAATTGAATTAGGTGAAAAATTCAATTTACCTAAAGAGATAATCGATTTTATTCCGATGCATCATGGTACAATGGCAATTGATTATTTTTACACTAAAGCAAAAAAATTGTACGGTGAAGAAAATGTTACAATCAATGATTATCGTTATCCAGGTCCTAAGCCAAATTCAAAGGAAACAGCACTATTAATGCTTGCAGATGCATCTGAATCTGCAGTAAGATCAATGGAAGATCCTGATCCGGAAAAAGTTGAAAATTATATTTCTAATCTAATTCAAATGAGAATTAATGATGGGCAATTAGATGAGTCTCCTCTAACATTTGATGATATTAAAAAGATTAAAGATACATTTGTTAATATTTTGCTGAGCCAACATCACAAAAGAATCAGATATCCAAAACAAGAGGAATTAGAAAAAAAGAATAGTGATGATTGATTTAGTATTAAATCAATTCCTTCAGGAATATTTAACTTACCTAAAATTCGAAAAAAATCTATCACCTAATTCAGTTGATTCATACGAAACAGATATTAAAAAATTTGTTAACTTTATAACAGATCAAGGTGATCTTGATTTAAACAATGTAAATTCAAAAACGATATCTGACTATTTTGAGACATTACGTGATCTAGGAATAAGCTCGTCGACATCAGCACGGTATCTTTCTGCAATAAAAGGATTCTTCAAATATCTTACATCACAAAAATATATTGAAAAAGATCCTGCTGAAATATTGTCAGCACGAATAACAGAAAGAAAACTTCCTGCAGTTTTATCTTTCACGGAAATTAATCAAATTCTAGAAACACCCGATACGAGTAAGTCACTCGGTTTGCGTGATAGGACAATACTTGAACTCTTTTATTCATGTGGATTACGTGTTTCTGAATTGATTAACTTAAAAATAAGTGATCTGTTTTTTGAGGATGAAGTTATTCGTGTGTTAGGTAAAGGTTCAAAACAAAGAATTATTCCTATTGGGAGTAGTGCAATTGATTGGATTATGAGATACCTTAAAGAGATACGACCATCACTAGAGAAAAAATTCAAAAGCGAAAATATAGTATTTCTGAACATACGAGGAACGAAATTATCAAGAATGGGTATCTGGAAAATTGTTGACCGTTATGTGAAAGAGGCGAAATTAGAAAAAGAAGTTCATCCGCATACATTTCGTCATAGTTTTGCGACTCATCTTCTTGAAGGTGGTGCTGATCTGCGGGCAGTTCAGGAAATGCTTGGGCATGCGGATATTTCAACCACTCAGATTTATACTCATATTGATAAAGATTACATCAAACAAATGCATAAAGATTTTCATCCAAGAGGGTAAATTCTATTTCAATATTTGTTTTATACTTTCAGCAGCTCGTTTACCTGCATTTCCATCAAGTTTATAATACATAATTTCATTAGCCTTTTGTCTTTCATCACTTTTCGCGGTTGGATTATTTAGTGAACTCTCGATTGCCTTATTAATTTCATCGAAAGAATCAATTTGAATACTAATTCTTGAAATCATATCACGTATCTCTTCAATAGAACGTTTCGATTCAGGAACACGGAAGGTAATAATTGGCTTGTCTAAAGCACAAGCTTCCCCGATTAATGAATTGTAATCTCCAACAAAAACATTGGAAATCATAATGTAAGGTGTTACATCAAATGCATCTAAGAAAACCGCACCTTTAACTTTTTTTAGTTTTTCAACCTTATTTTTCTTTGTCCATGTATGAACTGTAATTAATACATTATATTTATCAGTAAGTTCTCCAACATGGTCAATCCATCTATCAAGTGCTGAGAGTCCATCTACATCCCAAGTAGATGTAAAGATTATTGTTTTTTTATTTTTATCCAATTGTAATTCCGTTTTGATCTTGGATAAATAATCATCGTTATAGGTCCCATCGAAAGCTTTATCTAACTTTGGGTAGCCGATTGCTTTTGTTGTAGTGATGCCAAGGATTTTAGCAGTTTTGACTTGTTCTTCACTACTTACGAAATAGATATTAAAGCGATTGTAATTTTGGGGATCTGTCCAACGCTTAAATTGATAAAGTCCATGATCAAAACCTATTTTGATAATCTTTTTTACTGGAAATTTATATGGAGAATGTCTAGCCATTATTACAGCTTGTGGAAATACAGGCATACTTAAAAAGGGAACACCTATATCATTAAGATAATTACGGGTCTTTTCATTTTTGGCAACTATTTCTACTTTGGAAAGATTATTTTTTATAGGAAGAAACATTTCGTAATCGAGAGGATCAGCACAATAAAAAATCAAATCTCTATTTTTATTAAAAAGTTTAGCTATATACCATCCAAGTTTGTAGGGATATTTATATATGTAATATAAAGGCGTCATTGGTTTATATCCCTTTCAATTATTTTTTCCAATACAATTTCAGGTTCTATTAATTTCATGCAATTATGATGTTTTAAATGACAACTATTTCCCCCATGGCTGCCACAAGGTCTACAATCCATTTCTCTTTCAAACACAAAATCATTTTCTCTAAATGGGAAGTATCCAACTGATTGAACCGTTGGTCCGAAAAATGCAATTATATCTGTCTGAACAGCATTAGCAATATGTAGAGCCCCACTATCATTGCAAATTATTAAATCACATTTTTTAATAACCGCTGCAGATTCAAGCAGCGGAAGACTACCAGCAAGATTTATTAAATATTGATGACTCTCTATTTGGGCACAAATTTCCTTTTCATCTTCACTGCCAATTAAAATAATGCCGTAACTATTATCTAATAATTTTTGTGTAAGTTTTTTATAATGTTCAATTGGCCACCTTTTAGTAAACCAAACAGAACCAGGAGCAATTGCAATAATCTTTTTTGTATTTGCTTTTAACCCTTTTAGCAGATCATCAGCTTTACTTAACATGTTTTCTGTTGGAAATAATTCTGTTTGACTTGAGAAATCCTTATCTGAGAAAACTGATAGTAATGATAAAATCTTAATCGTTTTATGAACTCCTTCTGGATGAGGAACTTTGTCTGTTAAATATTTTGCTGCACTCCATCTATCAAATCCAATACGCATTTTTATTTTTGCATATTTAAGTAAGAGTGCTGTCGTAATTGAACTGTGTGGTGTTATTGCAATATCATATCGTCTATTACGCAGCAACAACAAGGTTTTAAAGAATGATACAATTTTATTTTTCCTTTTATCAAAAAGTACAACATCATTTATATTAGGATTATTGTTCAAAACACCTGCAGTTTGTGGAATTACCATCACATCCAGAATTACTTTTGGGTATAATTCTTTTATCCCTCTTATTAACGGAGTGATTAGAATTACATCACCGATAAATGCTGTTTGGACAATTAAAATTCTATTTGGAGTCAATTATTAAATCCAAAAATTTTTGTCGAAAAGATATTAGTTAATGCAAAGATAAAAAATCTATCTATCAAGTTTGTTTAATTTCTATATTTGAAAGGAAGAATAAAAACATTGAGGTGATGTGAGAATATCTTTGATCATTGCATATTATAAAAATCTACCAGCATTGTCTTTGATTTTTAAAGCTTTGCAAAACCAGTCATATAAGAATTTTGAAGTTATATTAGCCGAAGATGATAATGATGAAAAGACAATTCAATTTGTAGAAAGCAAAAAAGAGGACTTGTTGTTTCCTGTGAAGCATTTATATCAGGAATTTGACAATGGATTCCGTAAAAATCAAATGTTAAATAGAGCAATTAAAACTGCAGAAGGTGAAATTATTGTTTTTCTCGATGGAGATTCAATTCCACATAAGCATTTCATGAAGGAATATGATAGTTCAATTAAAGAGGGAGTTGCACTTTTCGGACGAAGAGTAATGTTAAGTGAAGATTTAACCAGCAAGATAATGCATAATCAGAACTTAGAATTATTAAATATTCTTAATATCATGAGATCAGGTTCGAAAAGAATAAAATATTCATTTTACATTCCATTTCTCAAATCGTATAGAGAAACGGGAATTTGGGGATGTAATTGGGGCATATTAAAAAAACATCTAATAGACATAAACGGATTTGATGAAGATTACGTTAAAGCAGGTGTAGGTGAAGATGTTGATATTGAATGGAGACTAAAACAGAATTATATTAAACTACAATCAGTCCGATTTGGAGCAATTGTTTATCACTTACATCACAGCGTAAATTATACAGGGGATGATGTTAAATTTAATTTTGCATTATTTGAGGAGAAAAAAGAAACTGGAAATATATTCTGTATTAATGGACTGCAAAAAAAATCAATCAACTAAAAGTTATTATCTTTTTTTATTTTCAACACTATTCGTTTCATCATAAGAACCTTATAGTTTAACATTATTTCATTAAAGTCAATTACAGCTAACGTGTAACTATTAAATTGTTGGCAGTTTTTGTATTTTAGAACGTTTGATTGTGATAAGAGGAAAGTAACCGATGTCAAAAAAAGTATTACTAATACCTGATGCTCCAAACTGGGCGCTTGATAAAAATGCTAAAGATTTGGTTAAGTACAATAAATCAAATCTTGAACTTGATATTGTTTACTTTAATGACTTTTTGAATGACTGGGAAAGATATTATAAGGAATATGACCTTCTGTTTCCTATGTATAAAAGTATGTTTTTTCATATG
>JBDLIN010000250.1:0-5673 GCA_039714835.1 Bacteroidota bacterium
CTTCAGCATTCTTCCATGCTTCGCTACCAGGTAATTCAGCTACTGTTATATCCATTCCACTTTCTTTGAGATTCAATGCATGTGCATGACCTTGACTTCCGAATCCAAGTATAGCAATTTTTTTATCCTTTAGTACATCAAGTGATGCATCCTGATCATAATATGCTTTCATTATAACTCCTTATTTATTTTTAATATATTCATTTTTCGGTCTAATTTGCTCACCTCTTTTAAGTGCTACAGTTCCTGATCGCGCCATTTCCTTAATTCCGAATGGCATAAGAACATTTATAATAGCATCAATTTTTTCTGGCGGTCCGGTAACTTCGATCATCATACTTTTATTGTTGATATCAACTATTTTACCACGAAAAATATCAGTAATATTTTTTATCTCTTCAATACTGCCTTTCTGAAAACTAACGGTGATAAGAGCTAATTCACGTTCGGTTCTTGCTTGTCCTGTTAATTCAGTAACCTTGATCGTATCAATCAATCTATTTAATTGCTTAACTATTTGATCGATCAATTGTTTATCTCCTGAGGTGACAATCGTCATTCTAGAGATTTTTCTGTATTCTGTTTCACCAATAGAAATACTATGAATATTGAAACCTTTGGCGCTAAACATAGTAGCCACTCTATCGAAAGCTCCAAAAGTATTTTCAACTAATATTGAAATTGTATGTCTCATTATTTATCCCCCTTTGGTGTTATTCTTTTATGGATCATATCAGAGATTGATGCCCCTGAAGGAACCATTGGAAATACAAGGTCCTCCTTAGCTACTTTGAATTCTACTAACACGGGTCTATCATTGATAGCAAATGCTTTATTTAAAATATCATCAACTTCATCCGGTTTATATGTTGATAGTGATTCAATTCCAAGTGCAGTTCCAATTTTAGTGAATATTGGATTACTATCACAAAGATCAGTAAAGCTATACTTTTTCTCATGAAATAATTCCTGCCATTGTCTCACCATTCCCAGAAAGCAATTATTCATGATAAAAAACTTAATCGGCAAATTATGATGAACGGCTGTGATGAGTTCCTGCATATTCATTTGGAATCCACCATCACCACTGATTGAAACAATTGGTCTGTCTTTCACCGCAAATGCAGTCCCGACTGCTGCTGGAATTGAAAATCCCATCGTTCCTAATCCGCCGCTGCTAACATGGGAGCGGGGATGATTAAATTTATAGTATTGAGCGATCCACATTTGATGCTGACCAACATCTGAGACAATAATTGCTTCACCTTTTGTTTTTTCTGATATTCTCTCCAGCACATACTGTGTGCGAAGCTGATCATCGGGACGTTTGTATTCAAGCGGACATGCAGCTTTCCATTCTTCAATTTGATCCCACCATTCTTTTTCCTTTGGCTTATTAGAAAGTTCATCTAACAGTCCAGTTAAAATTGTTCTTGCATCACCTACAATTGGTAAATCTATCATAACATTTTTATCAATTGCGGTTGGATCAATATCTATATGTATTTTATATGCATTTGCTGCAAATGTATCAGTCTTGCCTGTAACTCTATCGTCAAAGCGTGCTCCTACTGCTATTAGGACATCACAGTTACTTACAGCTTGATTAGCATAGTAGGTTCCATGCATCCCAAGCATACCTAGAAATTGAGGATCAGTTCCCGGGTATGAGCCTAACCCGAGTAACGTGTTTGTAACCGGGATATTATTCTTTCTTGCAAATTCTGTAAGTTCCTTTGATGCATCAGACATTACAACACCACCACCAACATATAATAGTGGACGTTTAGCTTTTTTGATAATTTGTGCTGCTTTTTTAATCTGGTTCAGATGACCTCTAACAGTTGGTTTATAACCACGAAGTTCAACCTTTTCAGGATATTCATATTCGCACTCAGCTCCTATAACATCTTTAGGTAGATCAACCAAAACTGGGCCAGGTCTTCCGGTTGAAGCAATATAGAATGCTTTTTTAATTGTTGAAGCCAAATCCTTAACATCCCTAACTAAAAAGTTATGTTTTGTAATTGGACGAGTAATACCAACAATATCAGCCTCTTGAAATGCATCATTACCGATTAGTTGTGATGGAACTTGTCCAGTAA
Source organism: Bacteroidota bacterium (assembly GCA_039714835.1). Taxonomy (GTDB): domain Bacteria; phylum Bacteroidota; class Ignavibacteria; order Ignavibacteriales; family Melioribacteraceae; genus SZUA-22. The sequence continues at coordinate 2,106 of JBDLIN010000250.1, forward strand.
AAACAACAATTGGCACAGAATCCATATATGCATTAGCTATTCCGGTAACTGTATTTGTTGCTCCTGGACCTGATGTAACTAGAACAACACCAACTTTTCCAGAAACCCTTGCATAACCATCGGCTGCGTGAGTAGCTCCTTGTTCGTGCCGTGTCAGGATATGTTCTAGAAAATCAATATCGTATAATTTTTCATAAATTTTTATTGTGGCTCCTCCCGGATAACCAAATATTTTTTCAACGCCTTCTTCTCTTAATGCTTCAAAGAAAATATCAGCACCAGATAATGTTTTTTTTGCTGAACTCATAATTTTTCCTTCGGTAAATTATTTTATTAAAATTTTAATACTGCACCTTTACTTGCAGAAGTAACCATCTTCGAATACCTTGCTAAATAACCACTTTTAATTTTATGTTCGAAATCAGGTAGTGTATGTAATCTTTCTTGTATTTCTTCATCAGATAATTCTACTTTAAGAATTTTATTTGGAATATCTATAAATATTGTATCTCCATCTTTTAATGCTGCAATTGGTCCTTTTTCAGCAGCTTCAGGTGAAATATGACCAATACAAGCTCCACGCGTTCCACCGGAAAATCTACCATCAGTTAGCAATGCAACTTTATCTCCAAGTCCCATACCCATAATTGCACTGGTTGGAGATAGCATCTCTGGCATTCCTGGACCACCTTGCGGCCCTTCATATCTAATAACAACCACATCACCAGGTTGAACTTCTTTATTTGCAATCCCCTTCAATGCTTCATCTTGTGATTCATAAATTCTAGCCAATCCCTTATGCACTAACATTTTTTCATCTACAGCACCAGTCTTAACTATTGATCCTTCTGGAGCAAGATTACCAAATAATACTGCTAAGCCACCGGTTTTTGAATATGGATCTTCAACGCTTCTAATAATATTGCTATCTGCTATCTCTGCATGTTGAATATTTTCACCAAGAGTTTTCCCTGTCACCGTTTTTTTATCTAAATATAATAATCCAGGAATTTTGGAAATCTCTTTTAAAATTGCTGATATCCCACCAGCTCTATCAACATCTTCCATATGAACGAGTGGAGTTGCCGGACTAACTTTACAGATGTAAGGAACTTTCTCAGCTATTGTATTTAACTCATGCAAATCGAAATCAATACCAGCCTCAATCGCAATTGCTAGACTGTGAAGAATGGTATTAGTACTACCGCCCATTGCCATATCTAATGTAAAAGCATTCAAGAACGATTCACGTGATAAGATATCTGATGGTTTAAGATCTTTCTCAATTAACATCATTATTTGGTTTGCTGCACTTCTTACTAATTCCTTTCGTTTTTCATCTACTGCCAGAACTGAACCATTACCTGGAAGAGCAAGGCCAAGAGCTTCAAGCAGACAATTCATTGAGTTTGCAGTAAACATTCCGGAACAAGATCCACAAGTTGGACAGCTTACTGTTTCTAATTCAAGAAGTTCTTCATCATCTATCTCTCCATTCTGATATTTACCGACTCCTTCAAATACGGATATCAAATCACTCTTTACTCCCTTTGAAGTTACACCGGCTTTCATTGGTCCACCTGATACAAAAACAACTGGAATATCAAGTCTAACTGCTGCCATCATCATTCCGGGGACTATCTTATCGCAATTTGTGATACATACTATTCCATCTAACCGATGAGCTTCAACAACGGTTTCAACACTGTCAGCAATTAATTCCCGGCTTGGTAAAGAGTAGCGCATACCAATATGACCCATAGCAATCCCGTCATCAACCCCAATTGTATTGAACTCGAATGGGACACCACCAGCCTCTCGTACAGTTTCTTTAACTATTTTTCCAAATTCTTGTAAGTGAACATGCCCTGGGATCAGGTCAATATATGAATTAACAACTCCAATAAATGGTTTATTGAAGTCATCATTATTCTTTATTACACCGGTAGCTCTTAATAAACTTCTATGTGGTGCTTTCTCAATACCCTTTTTGACTAAATCAGATCTCATTTTATCCCCTATTAGTTCCTTTCAAATAAAATATTTCCATTCAGGTCAATCCTGAAATCAAATTTTTTGTAATGTATTAATATGGTGTGATCTCGGGATTGACTTTATTTTAGCCCACTAGTATAAGAATACTAAGTAGGCTCAGAATAATAATTCCAAGAATGTTGAGAATATCTAAAGAAAGGATTTCTATTTCTGGTTGAGCCACACAATACGTTGGATGAAATATTTCTAATTCTTTATTTATTTTTTGATTTTGCATCGTGTGTTACATTTAAATCTTTTATTGAATTATGTAATATAAATTAACCCTCATTATTTGTCAAGAAAATGTATAAATATTTTTATTTTTCATTGTTTATTGTAATTTTATTCACTCCTTTTGCATAAATTTTTATTTTAATTCACTTGACATGAGGTATTTTAAATAGTAGGTTTACACACAAATTTTTGTTCTTATAGACTTTGATTTAATTTTATCGAGAAAGACCGAGGGAAAGGCCCTTTGACGTCTTAGCAACCTGAATTACTCAAGGTGCTAAATCCTACCCATTTTTTTGGGAAAGATAAAGAGATTATATAAATTTATTTTATTCTAACCTCTTCAAGGATTTCTCTCGAAGAGGTTTTTTATTTTAAACCTCTTCATTTTTTTAACGAGTTAGCATTACAGAATACTGCTAACTATTTTATATATAAAATATGAGGTAATCATGTCAGAAAAAAAATATAGATTCGAAACATTGCAACTGCATGCCGGACATACTCCGGATAGTGCCACAAATGCACGCGCAGTACCAATTTATCAAACAACATCATATACTTTTAATGATGCTGATCATGCTGCAAATCTTTTTGATCTGAAAGAGTTTGGAAATATCTATACAAGAATCATGAATCCAACCACTGATGTTTTTGAGCAGCGTATTGCCGCACTTGAAGGCGGTGTTGCAGCGTTGGCAACTTCATCGGGACAAGCAGCACAATTATTAGCAATTACAACACTTGCTCAAGTCGGTGAAAACATTGTATCTACCAATCTTCTTTATGGGGGAACTTATAATCAGTTTAAAGTAACTCTACCACGTTTAGGAATTGATGTAAAATTTGTTGATGGTGATGAACCTGAAAAATTCGCAGAGTTAATCGATGAAAAAACAAAAGCTCTTTATGTTGAAACAATTGGTAATCCAAGATTGAATATTGCAGAGATTGATAAAATAGCTGATGTAGCTCACAAGCATGGAATTCCTCTTATTGTTGATAACACTTTTGGAGCTGGCGGTTATCTTGCAAGTCCAATAAAACATGGAGCAGATATCATTACTGCATCAGCTACAAAATGGATTGGCGGGCATGGGACATCAATTGGTGGAGTAATTGTTGACTCAGGTAATTTTGATTGGGGAAATGGGAACTTCCCAATCTTCACTGAACCTTCTCCAGGATACCATGGATTAAAATTTAATGAAGTATTTGGTAAGGATTCACAATTTGGAAATATTGCTTTTATAATAAGAGCGAGAGTTGAAGGATTAAGAGATCTTGGACCAGCAAT
>JBDLIN010000251.1:0-5671 GCA_039714835.1 Bacteroidota bacterium
TATTCCATCCTCAAGATGTTTCTATTTCTTATGAAAATGGATGGGCTAATTTATACCTAAAACCTAACGATAGTCTATTTATAGAGTTTGATCCCAGTTCATTAGAACAAGATACTTATGAGTTGTCCGGCTCAAATCCCACAACCTCAGAGAATATTCGTGATTTTTTCCGATTTCATAACCCATATTCTTATGAACCTAAATATGGGGATTCAGTTTCAATTGAAGAGTACTTAAGTGATTTGGAACAACAAATGAGTATTGAAGATTCTGTGTTGCATGTATTTATAAAGCAATACAATCCGACTGAAGAATTTGTGCATTGGGCAAAGAAAAATAATAGATACTCAATAGCAGGAAACTTACTTCTATATTTTTGGCATTTTGATGTAAATCATAACCAATATAAAACAGAAATATATGATACTGATTTATTTCCTGTTGACGATGATGCTGCAATTGTTAGTGGAGCGTATTTAACTCATTTAAATAATTACGTAATGGCAAAATATTTTAAAGGAGATACTGTTTTAATAAAATTTTCTGAGAAAAAAGATGTAATTGGTGCATACACTAGAATTTTTGAAAGACTCATCAACATTGAACAAAAAAGTTTAAGTAGAGATATTTTACATTATATGCTGTTCGGTTGGATATTTAGAGATAATTCAAAAGAAGAAGCTGAAATACTATTCAAGAATTTTGGTTCAAATATTAGTAATAAACTATTATACAATATCTTACAAAAGAAGAAATCAAGAATTGAAAGCCAAGATGAAAAACAAGAAACTATATTGGATTTAAAACTAAATTCAAAATCAGAAACAGTTAATAAATTTTGGAAATCCATATCCACAAAACACAAAAATAAAATTATTTATATTGACATTTGGGCAACTTGGTGCGGACCATGTCGAAGTGAAATACCTCATGCAATAGACTTACACAATTCCTTTGAAGATAAGCAAGTTGCATTTGTTAATTTATGTTTAGCATCATCAAGAGATGATTGGGAAAAGTCTGTTATCCAGAATCATATTAAAGGAGATAATTATTTTTTCAACGAGGATGAGACCGCGATTTTGAGAGAGGAGTTAAAATTTCATGGTTATCCAACTTATATGATAATAAATAAGAAAGGAAAGTTTGTAAATAAAAATGCTCCAAGGCCTTCATCTGGGGGAACTATTAAAGATCTATTGAATAAACTTATTGAGGAATAGAATTTATCCTAAAGTAAGCATATAATAATAGTTGCAAATCTACCTTTGTCGTTAGAAAGGTTTGTTGTTTACCTGCTGTCACCGTCCAACGGTGGCAACATATTCTCAAAACAAATACTTTATAACCACAAAACCACCGACAAGCAGAACAGTAAACGCGATTGCAAGCCAGTTAAAATACTTATCAATAAAGGTTGTTATTGGGTCACCAAATTTCCAAATTAAAAATGCTACTAAAAAGAATCTTCCGGCTCTGCTTATAATTGATGCAATAACAAACATGATCAGATTTATATTGAAAGCACCAGCAGTAATTGTGAAAACTTTATAAGGTATTGGCGTAAAGCCAGCCGTAAATATTATCCAGAAATCCCATTCAACATATAAACTTTGTACATCGAAAAAGATTTTTTCAGTAAAGCCTGGAATATTGTTAAAGAAGAAAATTGCAAATGGAGAAAACTCACCTTCAACTCCCCACCAGACAAAATATCCAATTGCATATCCAAGTAAAGCTCCTGTAACAGATCCAACAGTTGAAATAGCAGCAAACTTAAATGCTTTTTTCCTTGCGCCTAAGACTAAGGCGATCAATAATGCATCCGGAGGGATTGGGAAAAATGATGCCTCTGCAAAAGCTAAAAGAAAGAGTGCAGGTGCTCCATAAGGAGTTTCTGCCCAATGAAGCATCCAATCATATAGTCGTCGTAAAATTTTCATTTAACCAACTGATATTATTTGAGTTGTCAATTATACAAAAAATTGATCTTTGTTTTAGTTAAAATTTGTCTATAAAAGATATTTCCAATAAGTTACATTCAAAAAACTACTCATTACAACAATGGCTAAAAAAGAACGTTTACTTTCTCTCGACATTTTTCGTGGTATTACTATTCTTTTAATGATATTAGTCAACAATCCAGGTTCATGGTCTCATGTATATGCACCGCTTCGTCATGCAGAATGGAATGGATGCACTCCAACTGATCTTGTCTTTCCATTTTTCCTTTTTATTGTTGGAGTTACAACTGTATTTTCATTGGGAAGAATTAAGGAACAAGATCATGATCTTAAACCGGTAATCATTCGGTTAGTTCGGCGCAGTGCCACTCTCTTTCTACTTGGACTATTCTTAGCTGGTTTTCCAAATTTTGATTTTAGTACGATCAGAATTCCCGGTGTATTACAGAGGATTGCTGTAGTCTACTTATTTACCGGAATTATTTTTATGACAGTTAATAAGAAAAACATAATTTATTATCTTATCTCATTTCTTTTGGTTTACTGGGGGTTGATGACATTAGTTCCTGTACCAGGAGTAGGTTATGCTAACTTAGAACCAACGACCAACCTCGGTGCATGGCTAGATAATACACTGCTAGGAGGACATTTATGGAGCAGTTCAAAAGTTTGGGATCCGGAGGGAATACTTAGTACACTTCCAGCAATAGGGACAGCACTCTTAGGTGTTATGACCGGTTACTGGCTGAAGAGCGACAATGATAAAACTACCAAAACTGTATGGATGTTCTTTTACGGAATAGTATTAATGGCTATTGGATATATTTGGGATTTTTGGTTCCCAATTAATAAAAGTCTATGGACAAGTTCTTATGTTATTTACACTGGTGGTCTTGCAATTGTCTTTCTGGCATTCTGTTACTGGTTAATTGACGTACAAGACAAAAAATGGTGGATTAAACCATTTCATATCTATGGAATGAATGCTATTACAGTTTACTTTCTTTCAGGAATATTTGGAAGATTATTATATATGATAAAATTTGAAAAATCTCTAGGAGAAAGCGTTTCATTAAAAACTTATATTTATCAAGAAATATTTAGTCCATTTTTCAATCCTATAAATGCCTCGTTGATGTATGCAATAAGTTTCATCTTGCTATGGCTCTTTTTAATGTGGCTTCTCTACAGAAAGAATATTTTCATAAAAGTCTAAATCAAAAAAACTTAAATTCAAATAAAGCTTATTCAGATTTGCATTTATTCATTTCCTAAAGTAATTTAGAGAAACATTTTTATAGGAGAAAAAGATGCCAGCATTAAAATCGTTCAAAACAATTCCTGATCTATATAATCACTTAGTCGAAGTATATGGCCCGACTGCAGAACATTCGATCTTTCGGCATAAGATTGAGGGAGAGTACACTGACATTTCTTATGAACAACTTAAAGAAGAAACAGAATCATTTGCAATGGGCTTAGCAAGCTTAGGAGTAAAACGAGGTGATAAAGTTGCTATCATTGGTGAAAATAGACCTCAATGGGTCTATTCTGATATGGCTATATTAGGGCTTGGAGCAATCGATGTTCCATTGTATCCAATTTCAACATCTGATACAATTGAGTTTATCCTAAATAATTCAGAAGCCGTAGGAATAATTGTTTCGAATAATTTTCATTTGAATAAAGTTTTAAAAGTAAAGGATAAATGTAAACACCTTCGTTTTATAATTGTTATGAACGAAATGGATTTAAGTGAATCTGGTACTTATCTATTTAAACAAGTACAAGAAATGGGGAAAGAATTTGCTAAAGAAAATAGCGATCATTTCAAAAACAGTATTGCCTTAGCACATGAAGACGATCTGTGTACATTTATATATACTTCCGGTACAACTGGTGAACCAAAGGGTGTAATGCTGACTCACAAGAATATAATATCAAATGTTAATGCAGTACATGAAATAATTGAGATTGGTTCTACTGATGTATTTCTTTCGTTTTTACCATTGTGTCATATATTTGAAAGAATGGCTGGTTATTATACTGCACTATCTGGAGGAGCTCAGATTGCATATGCAGAGAGTATCGAAAAAGTCGCATCAAACTTAGTTGAGATTAAACCAACTCTCATGACCGCAGTACCAAGATTATTTGAGAGAATGTATGCAAAAATAATAAAAGGTGTTGACGCATCTCCTGAAAAGAAACAAAAAATATTCAATTGGGCTGTTGATGTAGGGACAAAATATCAAAGTGCTAATAAAACTGAAGCTGGTGCTCCAATGGGTCTTAAATTAAAACATAAATTAGCAGATAAATTGGTCTTCAGTAAAGTTAGGGAAAAGACTGGTGGGAATTTAAGATTCTTCATTTCCGGAGGAGCGGCGCTTGCTAGAGAACTAGGTGAATTTTTTGAAGCAGTAGGTGTATTAATTCTTGAAGGTTATGGCTTAACAGAATCATCACCAGTTATTGCAGTTAACAGACCGTACAATTATAAATTTGGAACGGTTGGTCAAACCATGCCGGGTGTTGAAGTCAAAATTGCAAGTGATGGTGAGATATTAGCCTATGGTCCTAACATAATGAAAGGATATTATAAAAATGATGCTGAAACAGATGCAACCATTAAAGATGGATGGCTTCATACCGGAGATATTGGTGTATTTGATGCTGAGGGATTTTTGATGATTACAGATAGAAAGAAAAGTCTATTTAAAACTACTACTGGGAAATATATTGCTCCAACTCCGATCGAGAATCTCTTTCTTGCAAGTAAGTATATTGATCAATTTATAATAATTGGTGACAGAAGAATGTTTATAACTGCATTGATTGTTCCCGATTTTGAAGCACTCAAGGAATATGCAGATGCACACAGAATTCATTATAACGATGCGATGGAATTAACTCAAATGAAACAGATATATGAGCTGCTTGAAAAAGATCTTGGGCAATTCCAGAAGAGACTTGCAAGCTATGAGCGTGTTAGAAAGTTTACGATTTTAGAAAAACCATTTACTATTGAAAATGGTGAAATGACACCTTCCTTAAAACTTAAACGAAAAGTTATTGAGGAAAGATATACTCATCTAATTGAAGATATGTATAACGAGAATTCATAAATTCTTGTTTAAAATAACTTCTTACATTTGTTGCCACCGTCCACACGGTGGCAATTTTTCATGAATGAATTCTTGATTTTTATGGTTTAATATGAAATACGAACTGGTTTTATTTGACGCCGATGGGACTTTATTTGATTTTGAAAAAGCATCGGAAGAAGCATTGAAAAAAGCATTCCATGAATTTAATATAGGTCAGTGGACTTCTGAAACAATGAGGACCTATCGTAAAGTGAATAAACAGATATGGGATGAATTTGAACTAAAAATTATCTTAGCAGATGATTTAAAAACAGAGAGATTCAGAAGATTTTTTATTGCCCTTTCTGTGAGTGGGATTGATCTTAAAGAATTCAGTGAAAAATATTTGTTGTATTTATCACAGGGCGGTTATCTTATCGATGGAGCAGAAGAGTTAGTAAAGTGGTGTTATGGTAAGTTTAAATTGGGGATTATCACAAATGGATTAACTTCTGTACAGAAACCAAGGTTTAATAATTCAACATTAAACAAATATTTTGAACACTACATAATTTCTGAAGAAATCGGATTTGCGAAACCACATGCTGAAATATTTGA
>JBDLIN010000252.1:0-5670 GCA_039714835.1 Bacteroidota bacterium
TTTTAAAATAAGAATAAAACTCTCAATTATTATAAACATTTTTTGTTTTAGTACTTTTTAACTAATTTGCACATCAATTTTTAAAATAAAAGGAATTTAGAATGACTATTGCAAAAGATAAGGTTGCTTCAATTGATTATACACTTACAAATGATACTGGTGAAACATTGGATTCATCAACGGGAAGAGAACCACTCTCCTATATTCAAGGGTATCAGAATATAATACCTGGTTTGGAAAAAGAACTTGAAGGCAAATCTGTTGGAGATAAATTCAAAATAAGTATTCCTCCAGAAGAAGCTTATGGGAAATTTCAAGAATCACTGATACAAGAAGTCCCAAAAACAGCTTTTCAAGGAGTTGAAAAGATCGATGTTGGAATGCAGTTCCAAGCACAGATGGAAGGCGGACCAGTTGTTGTTACTGTAACTAAAGTTGAAGAAGAAAAAGTTACTATTGACGGTAATCATCCTTTAGCTGATATGACATTAACATTTGACGTTGAAGTTAAAGAAATTAGAGATGCTTCAGAAGAAGAGCTAGAACATGGACATGTTCATGGACCTGAAGGACATCAACATTAAAATTATTTTTCCTTAGGGAACAACCATGGTTGCTCCCTACATATGTATTTTTTTCATCCGTGTAAATCTGCTCAATCCATTTCATCAGTGTTCTATTATTTATTAGATATATCCAAAATACTTCAATACTACTAATCCAATTGTAATTGTAAATACTGACAACACTGTTGATATTGCAATTATATCCCCTGCTAATTTTGAATTACAATTCATTGCTTCAGCCATTACAAATGATGCAATTGCGGTTGGTGTAGCAAATAAGACAAAGAATATTCCCATATCATTATTGGATAAATCCAGCGCTATTCCAACTAATATTGCAATCAGCGGGAATAATACAATTTTTAGAAATGTTGATGAGAAGGCTAACATTGATGCTTTGCGTATTCTTTCAAATTCTAATGTGGCACCAATTCCTATCAAAGCTAAAGGTAGAGCTATAACAGCAAGGTATTCAAGTGTTTTCTCAATCGGAGTCCAAACACTTAATTCAAACATTGAGAAGAAAACTGAAACTATTGCGGCTACAATTAGTGGATTAGTTAATACTTCCTTAAACATAACCTTAAACTTATTTTCTTTATCCCGGTGAAAAGGAACAGTTAGCGCTATAACAGCTAAGATATTGTAGAGGGGCATAATAAAAGCTAATAGCAGAGCTGCTTTGCCAAGACTTTCCTCCCCAAACATATCTAAAATAATTGCAAGACCTACAATAGCATAATTACTTCTAAAACTTCCTTGTATAAAGGAACCTTGATCTTCAGGCTTTTTAGTAAGTACTGCAGCAACCACCCAGCTTACTATGAAGAACATTAACACTAGAACTATAGATGATGAGATAAGTGTTATATCAAAGGTCTGCTCAATTTTAACATTAGATAATTTAATAAAAACCAATGCTGGCAAAGAAATATTGAAAACAAAGTTTGATAGCTGTCTTACGAATATATCATTAATAAGACTAGTTCGCTTTAACAACGATCCTAGTAAAATAAGTAAAAAAATGGGAGCGATAATTTCAAATGTAAATAGAAGGATTGAGATCATAACCAATTCTTCACTTTGCTGATAATAATCATGGGATCGTTACTCTATATACTATTGCAGTGGTTTCTGTATAGATTTTATATTGATCCACAAGAGCGGGAATCATTATAGCTTCACCTTTGGTATAAGTTAAGATACCATTTGAACCATTATCGATTGAGATATTAACTTCTCCTTTGATTACGAGTAAGATTTCAACTTGATCTTTAGTAAATAATTCAATTCCATTATTATCAAGTTCAATTTTTTCAATTTGGAATTCATCAATTGGTGGTGAATATTTTGTCATTACTTCATTGCTATAATGACCAGTGATAATCGGGTCATTATCTTCGTATGAGACAATATTTAAAAGTGTTTCAACATCTTTGAACTTTGGCGTTAAGCCTGCTCTCACAACATTGTCTGAATTTGCCATACATTCAACAATATCACCTTTTAAGTATGCGTGAGGAACTCCAGCGGGGGTAAATATTGCTTCCCCTTCAACTAACTGTAAATTTTTAAGGAAAAATAATGTTAACAAACCGATATCAATCCCATAATCAGATTTTAATTCAAGAAATAATTTTTCAGTTTCGTCTAAATCAGTTTTTTTAGAAATTATTTGTACAATTGAATTAATACAATTTGATAAAGCACTTACATCTGAAGAATTCTTAATCAATTTAGAAAATGTATTCCTAATATTGTCCAAAGAATTATCCTTATTCTGTAAAGAGAGTTCAAATACCGAAACTGTTTCTTCTCCTAGAAACTCCTTCAGAGGCGGATACTTATTTAAATTATCCAATATTTCATTAGGATTTTTAAAACCAACTAATGTATTTAGTGTTGTTAGTACAATCGCTATTTCAGGCTTGTGATTATCATCAGGATAGTTTTTTGGATCTTTCTGATTAAGTTTTTCAGCTTGCTCCTTATTTGGATGAGTTTGAATTGAAAGTGCTTGTCCAGCGGATAAGACCTTAAGTAGAAACGGCAACTTCTTGTTAAATTGTTTAGAAACTCTTTCTCCTAAAATTTCATTTGGAAATTTCTCAATAAGTTTGTTCAACTCTATCAACTTATATTCAATCATTATCTTTGAAGGTAAAGTTGAATGAGCACCAATCCATAGTTCAGCATAAGGTTTATCTTCAGGATCAATTCCTAATAGATTAGGGATATATGCCTTTTTTCCCTTAGTGCCCCATTCGTAATGCTGCACTGAACTAAATAATTGATATGTTTTTTTTTCTATCATAACTTCTCATACTCTTGCTCTTAATCTCTTCATATACCAAGAGTAAAACTAAGATTAAGAGTAATTAATAAATAGTTAGGAGCAATTGCATAACTATCCTCACCCGTCATTCCCGAAGTTTTCTATCGGGAATCTATTTGAAATTAAAAGATTCCGGCCTGTCCGCCGTACAAGTACTTTGGAAGGCGGGCTTAAAGATTGCCGGAATGACTTATATGCTTTTGTTATTCAAAGGTTCCAAGTAATCTATTCCTCTTCCATAAATGGATAACTAATTCCAGTTGGTGGAATGAAGTTCTCCTTAATTGTTCTAGGAGATACCCAGCGAATAAGATTGAGATAACTTCCTGCCTTATCATTTGTACCGCTTGCACGAGCACCACCAAATGGCTGCTGACCAACAACAGCACCAGTAGGTTTATCATTTATATAGAAATTTCCGGCTGAATTAACTAAAATTTTATTTGCCAGTTGAACTGCTTCTCTATCTTGAGCAAATATAGCTCCAGTAAGAGCATAAGGTGAAGTTTCATTACAAATGTTTAATGTTTCTTCATACTTTTCATCTTCATAGACATATAATGTGAAGACTGGTCCAAAAATCTCTTCTTCCATAGTTTTGAAATTTGGATTGGTAGTCTTAACAAGAGTAGGTTCAATGAAATATCCGACTGAATCATCATAATTCCCACCGAACAATATTTCAGCATCATCAGCCTCTTTTGCATAATCTATATACTGAGTGATACTTTCGAATGCAGATTTGTCAATTACAGCATTCATAAAATTAGTGAAATCACTAACATCACCCATTTTAATTTCTCTAAGATTATCTAAAAGTTTCGTTTCTATTTCCGGCCATAATGATCTTGGGATATAACCTCTTGATGCAGCAGAACATTTTTGACCTTGATATTCGTATGCACCTCTGATAATAGCAGTTACTACAACATCAACATCAGCGCTATTATGAATAAATATAAAATCCTTTCCTCCGGTTTCACCAACAATTCTTGGATATGATTTATAATTACTTATGTTATTTCCTATAGTCTTCCACATAGATTGAAATGTTGGTGTACTTCCGGTAAAATGAATACCGGCAAGATATGGTGAATCCAAAACCGGATTACCAACTTGACCGCCTGAACCAGGTACAAAATTGATGACTCCATCGGGAACACCGGCAGCAATGAATAATTTCATTAACCAATATCCTGAGTAAACAGCACTTGAAGCAGGTTTCATAATTACTACGTTACCCATCAAAGCCGGTGATGTAGGAAGATTTCCAGCAATTGAAGTAAAATTAAATGGTGATATAGCAAAAACGAATCCCTCTAATGGTCTATACTCAAGCCTATTCCAAACTCCATTTGGTGAATGAAGAGGCTGCTCTTCATATATTTGCATTGCATAGTATGCATTGAATCTGAAGAAATCAACTAATTCGCAAGCAGCATCTATTTCTGCTTGAAATGCATTTTTACTTTGAGATAGCATTGTTGCAGCGTTAAGTGTTGATCTCCAATAATCTGTTGTTAACAAGTCTGCAGCTTTCAAGAATATTGCTGCTCTCTCATTCCACGGCATCTCTGCCCAATTATCTCTTGCTTTGAGAGCTTCATTAATTGCTAATTCAACTTCATCTTTACCCGCTTTATGGTAAGTTCCTATCACAGATTTATGATCGTGAGGGATAACACAATTTCCAATATTTCCAGTTCTAATTTCCTTACCACCAATTATAATCGGAATATCAATTGTCTGATTTTTTAATTCTTCAAGTCTTTTTTTAAGAATTTCTTTATCTACTGATCCGGGTTCATAGTTTCTTACCGGATCATTTTCGGGAAATGGGATTTCAAATTTACCGTTTGCCATTATAATACTCCTTAAATTATTCTAATATTTATTATGGCTCAATTTACATTTATTCAATAAATATCACAAAATTTGGAAACATAATTTTCCCAGGTTCCCAATCTTTCTCTTGATTGAGAGAATATCTTCCGATATATTAAAGTCATAATTGAAAGGATTAACAATGCAAATTATATTAAGCCTCATTATCTTTTGCATGCTATTAATTAGCAATACAACAATATTATCTCAAGAGAAAATGAAATTAAACGAACTTACAAAAGATGAAGAACAAGTAATAATTTATAAGGGAACTGAAGCTCCTTATACAGGAATATATACAGATTATATAGATGACGGTACTTATATATGCAAGCGGTGTGATTCTCCCCTTTATCGCTCTGATAATAAATTTGATTCTCATTGCGGATGGCCAAGTTTTGATGATGAGATTGACGGAGCTGTAAAAAGAATTCCAGATGCTGATGGAAGGAGAACTGAAATCGTATGTGCAAATTGCGGCGGACATCTTGGACACGTATTTATCGGTGAAGGATTTACGAATAAAAATACTCGCCATTGTGTCAATTCTATTTCCTTGAATTTCCTTCCAACAAATAAAATAGTTGAAAACAATAAAGCTATTTTTGCAGGAGGATGTTTTTGGGGTATGCAGTATCATTTTGACAATTTAGAGGGTGTTTTAAATACAAGTGTAGGATATATTGGTGGGAAAACTGACAATCCTACATATCAAGAGGTTTGCTACGAAAATACTGGGCATGTTGAAGCAATCGAAATTGAATATGATCCTGAGATTGTTTCATATGAAGAACTCGCAAAACTATTTTTTGAAATTCATGATCCCACACAAATTGATAAACAAGGTCCGGATATTGGTGAACAATACCGTTCTGAAATATTTTA
>JBDLIN010000253.1:0-5647 GCA_039714835.1 Bacteroidota bacterium
CACTAATTATAAATGATAAAATCTGCCCAAAATAGAGAAAATAATCTACTCAATATGCTCGATTATCTTCTGCCGGAGAATGGTGGAAGAGATTATAGTATCCCCAAAATTCATACTCAAATTCCCACAAGAGTTGGGTTTGATATTTTCGATTACGATATGCTCTTCAATGATAGGGAGACAAAAAAGCTGATTCGTGAAGGAAATACAATCGGTTGTTTCTATATTGAATCGCCCGGTATGCGCTCTCTTCTTAAACGACTTGACTGTGACACATTTGAAATGCTAACTGCAGCAAGTTCTGTTATTCGCCCTGGTGTTGCCGAAAGTGGAATGATGAGAGAGTTTATTGAAAGACATAAAAAACCGGAACTCAGGAAATACTTGGTCCCAGAAATGAAAGAGCATCTTGGTGAGACATACGGAGTAATGATCTACCAAGAAGATGTAATTAAAGTAGCTCATCATGTTGCCGGCCTTACACTTGAGGAGTCGGATCTGCTGCGTCGTGCGATGAGCGGTAAGATGCGCTCGCACAAAGCTATGGAAAGTCTTTCCAATAAATTTTTTTCATCATGTGAAGAAAAGGGATATTCTAAAAAAATTGCCTTGGAACTGTGGAGACAAATAGAATCCTTTGCTGGTTACGCTTTCAATAAAGCACACAGTGCCTCATTTGCTCTTGTATCATTTCAGGTTGCTTACCTTAAAACACACTATCCCGCCGAATTTATGGCAAGTGTATTAAGCAACAGAGGCGGATACTATTCTGCAGCAGTTTATATTCAGGAAAGTAAACGTATGGGTCTGCAAGTTTTGCTTCCTGATGTAAATCGAAGTGAATATGAATATTACGGTGTCAATAATATTGTTAGAATTGGTTTGATGGCAATAAAAAATCTTTCTCAAAATTCAATGGACAAAATCGTTAAAGAAAGAAAAAAAAATGGTAAATATGTTTCGCTCCCCGATTTCCTTGTCCGTACCAAACTTGCCTATGAAGAAACTGCGTTATTAATAAAATGTGGAGCAATGGATTCCCTTGCTGAAACACGTCCAACTCTAATGAGGTTATTAGATATTTATCTTTCTCACAGAAAACTTTTGGATGAAAACAGCTCAGACCTTTTTGAATTTGAATCCTACAAACTTGAAGAAGAGATCAAAACGAATGTGCAATACAGCATTGCAGAGATCTGCAGAATAGAATATGAAACTCTTGGCTACATGGTGACGCGACATCCGCTGGAATTTTTTGATAAAGTACTGAAACGGAAAGATATAATTAAATCTGCTGCAATGAATAACTACAACGGGCGTACGATCAAAATGGCAGGATGGTTCATGGCTTCAAAGCGTATCAAAACGAAGAAAGGAGAGATCATGAAATTCTTGTCGCTTGAAGATCTCACTGGAACATTTGAGGCGGTTATTTTCCCAGATACCTACAGAATTTTTGCTGAGAAAACTTTATCAATGGGTCCTTATCTTCTTGAAGGAAAAGTGGATATGGAAGACGGGCACAACTTAATTGTTTCAAAACTGGCAATCCTTTCTGCTAAGAGCTTTAATGCCGTTACACAGTGGGACAGTGTGGAAAACAAATACTACGGTGATGTAGAGAAAGTTGAAGAAGAAGAATTCGAAATAGTTAATTCCCTTGGGAAAGAAAATCTGCGTTTAGCATATGCAGGCTAAAAACACACTACTGCTTACGACAAATTCTTTGACATTCTTTTAATATACGGGTATATTTCTTTAAGCTTACTATTTCCGCTCTTAGATAGTATAATCATGTTTCTACTAATAAATAATACGAGGAATAAAAATGGGATTACTAATTGCATTAATTTTATTTTTAGCCATTCCAGTAATTATTGTTTGGGTGAAAGTTTATCAAAACTCGGGAAAAATTGATAGACTGAGAGGAGAATTAAAAAGTCTTCGTAGGCAAATAGATTCCCTTGAAAGGTCTAAATCAACACCTAAGACTGTAACCCCTCCTAAACAAGAGACAATAGCAGTAGAGCCTCAAACTCATATTAAAGTTGAAAAAGAGCAGCCCTCATTAGGAGAGCAGCTATTTTCTGATGCTCCTATTAAGTCGGAAATTTGGGGAGGTATTTCTGAGAAATCATCATTATCTAAAAATGAATGGGAGTTATTCATTGGTGGAAAGGTTTTGAATAGATTAGGAGCATTGGCTTTAGTAATTGGTTTCGGATTCTTTTTAAAATATGCTTTTGACAACAATATAATATCGGAAACCATTAGAGTTTTAATTGGAGTGCTTGTTGGAGTTGCGCTAGTCGCTGGCGGACTACGTTTTCATAAAAAGGAATTTAAAATATTCTCACAAGGTTTAGCAGGCTCTGGAATCTCAATTCTATATCTATCCGTTTATGCTTCTTTCAATTATTATCATCTGATCTCACAACCGTTAGCTTTTGGATTAATGTCGATAGTTACAATTATCACCTTTATGCAGGCATTTTATTATAATTCAATGGCAGTTTCACTTCTTGGATGGGCTGGTGGATTTCTAACTCCATTTTTATTAAGTACTGGTGAAGCAAATGAAGTGGGTCTGTTTAGTTATATTTTAATATTAGATGTGGGTTTAATAATTGTTGCTCTAAGAAAGGATTCTTGGGTAATTCTAGAAGCTTTAACAGTTGCAGCAACTTATGTAGTATTTTTTCTTTGGTATCAGGAATTTTACATCGAAAATAAATTGATAGTAGCCTCATTATTCCTTTCAGGATTCTGGTTGCTTTTTTATGCACTTAACTTAATCCATGTATTTAGAGCTACAAGAACATCTGCTGAATTAAGGCAGATAGTTTTCTCAATCAATATTGCATTGTATTATCTTGGGTTATATTTGATTATTGATCCAGTTTATCATGAATGGATGGCTTTTATTACCTTTATGATCTCAGTAGTTTATTTTATTACGTTTAGCGTTGTAAGACATCAACAAAAAATGTTTACATATCAACAAAACTTTGCTCTTTTGATTGCTATTTCCCTATTAACAATATCCATTCCTATTCAATTCGAGAAATTTATTACTGTATTATTCTGGGTGCTTGAGGCAGGAATTATCTTATGGATAGGAGTTAAAAGTGAATTAAAATTTGTTTGGATTACTGGATTAGCCCTAACACTGCTGGTGATATTAGATTTGATCACGATACAAGACACTTTCAGTTATTCAATAGTAAAATCATTCAATCCTATTTTTAATATTAGAGCGCTAACATTGTTTTCAGTCGGACTTCTTTTTGGGATTGGTGCATATTTGTTTTCAAATGCTGGTATTAAAAATTCAAATCAGTTCAGAATAGCTTTTAATTCTTTGCTGGCTACACTTCTTTTTCTTTTTATCACTGTTGAGATTGGTGATTTCTTTCAAAAATTGGAGTTAATAGATACTAGCTATACTAAAGATCAAATACAATTTCAGAACTTTTTAAGTTGGTCACTAGGTTGTGTAATTTTATCAATGGTTATTGTTTCCTTTGGATATTTTAAAAATCTAATTGAACTGATAATTACTGGAAAAATTGTTCTAGCTCTAGGTGTTTTGATGTCAATTGTGATTGGAATTTCATATGTACCTGTTGAGAAATTTTTACTAGTTTTTAATTTTAGAAGTCTGATCCTTGTAGGTGTTCTTATTGGTTTAGTACTTCATTTAATACTTATAAAGAAAAATGAAAATTTGTATGACTGGCTGGAAGATATTTATAAAACGTTACAAGTTGGAGTGATAATAGTTTGTTTAACATTGATAACTGGTGAAATAAGAGATTATTATGAAAAAGAAATATTTTATTTGGATATAAATTCCTCAGCTTATTTGAGTATGATAAATCTTCAACAATTATTACTTTCGAGTAGTTGGCTTATAGTTTCTATTGGACTAATAATAATTGGAATTTGGCAGCGTAGTCAGTTGATTAGAACAACTTCTATTATAATTTTCGGTATAGCTATCTTAAAGATATTTCTCTATGATCTTTCATTCTTAGAAACATTGTACCGAATATTCTCTTTTATTGGTTTGGGTATTGTTTTATTATTGGCATCTTATCTATATCAGAAGTATAAACATTTGATATTTGAACAGGAAAAATAAAGTAGGAGATTATTACTTCTGAAATGTTAAAAAACAAAACTGAACAAGTAATTAATAATTAGTAGTTTTGCATAAATTTTATATAAACTAATAATATCGAAATTCTAAATTTTAAAATGAGAAAGAATTATATGAAGCAATTTATTATAATCTCAATATCATTATTAGTATTTAATTCTCTTTTTACACTTGCTCAGACCATCCCTGAAATGCAAGTTGTTGGTAAGGCAGAATATCTTCCAAATGAATTAGTTAATAACAGGATAAAAGATGCCAAAGGCAATACATGTTCTAAACTTGTAATAGAAACGGATTTAGAAGGATTGAGTTTCAATTCGCCGAAAAAAATTGTAAAAATTAATACATCTCCTGGAGAAATTAAACTATTCTTATCGCCAGAGGAAAAAACTGTCGAAGTATATAAAACGAATTACATGCCATTGATAATTGATTTAAATAACCATGGTGTAAAGTTGGAAAGTGGAAAAGCATTCAAATTATCAATAACAAAATTAACCGATATTAATTTAGTTTCAGTTAGTATTGTTACATCACCAAAAGATGCTGTTTTATACGTTGATGATAAAGAAATGGATGGGAACCAAATTCATCCTTTACTATATGGTGAACATAAAATAGTTATACAAAAAGATGGCTATGAAGTTATTTATGATACAATTGATGTCACTTATAAAAACACAGAATTTATTTATGAACTTAAGAAATCTTTTGTTGAGGAGAAGCAGTATTCTAAAATTGAAGAAAAAAAGAAAGTAATATCACCCAAAATGATTTTCGTTAAAGGTGGAAATTTCAAAATCAAAAACGATGACCTATCATTTAATACAGTTGTGATCAATGATTTCTATATTGGTCAATTCGAAGTTACTTTTAAAGAATATGATTTCTTTTGTGAAAGTACTGGAAGAGATGAACCAAGCAGTAGTAGTTGGGGGAGAGGGAAACGCCCAGTAATAAATGTAACTTGGAATGATGCTTCAGAATATTGTAGATGGTTAAGTGATCACTTAGGGAAAAAGTGTAGGCTGCCTTCAGAGGTTGAGTGGGAATATGCTGCCAAAGGTGGACAATTGAGCCACAATTACGAATTTAGTGGAAGTGATGACATTGGTGATGTATGCTGGTATTGGATAAACAATGGAAAGAAAACCAAGGAAGTTGGGACAAGAGAGCCAAATGAGTTGGATATTTTTGATATGAGTGGAAATGTATGGGAATGGTGCAACGATTGGTATACTGAAATTTTCGATCCAAATAAAACTCAAATATCTGCAGATAGTCAGGAATTCCGTGTGTTAAGGGGTGGTTCTTGGTATGACTATAATAATGCTTGTACTGTTAAAAATCGTAACAAAGCTGAACCGGATCATTCCGATAATGATATTGGTTTTCGTGTTATCATAGAAGTTAATTGAAAATGTTTAATTTTTAGTATGATTGGTTAAGTTCCAGTTATTACAGCAAAAATAGGATTATAGCTTG